>JBKEAM010000153.1:0-2912 GCA_047972265.1 Oscillospiraceae bacterium
CCTATTCTGGCGATGAAAATGCCCTGCAAATTGTAAATGCGGTAGAGGAAGGCGCGTTGTCTGAAAACGCGCTGGACGCCGCCTGTTGGAATATGCTGCGCCTGATTTTTAAATATGCCCAACCAGAAAAACCTCACTCTTTGCTGCCCCAGCTTACCAAAGAGCTTGCCGATAAACTTACTCGCACTCCCTCGGCCGAGCATCAAACAATGCATCAGCTTGCCGCCGATGCGCTTACCAAAAGCGCCGTACTGCTAAAAAATGACACAATGTTGCCCCTAAAAGAAAGCGACAACATTGCGGTAATAGGCCAAATGGCTAAAAGGCCCCAGATGCAGGGTGGCGGTTCTTCTGTAATTCATACATTATGGGCAGATAGCTTTACCGGCATACTAGATAGCAAAAACATACCCTATCTGTATTCTCCCGGCTATACCCGAGATAAAACCAATAAAAAAATGCTGGCCGACGCTGTTGATAAGGCAAAAAAGGCCAGCCAAGTATTGCTGTTTTTGGGGTTATTGCCTACCGATGCCTGCGAAGGGATAGACCGCAGCCATCTTCGCCTACCCGATGGCCAATTGGAACTGTTAAAAGCTGTTAGCGCCGCCAATAAAAACACCTGTGTTGTACTGCATACCGGTGGCCCTGTGGAAATGTCATGGCTGTCCTCTGTACGGTCTGTACTGTGTTTACATCTTGGCGGAGAAGCAACCGGAGAAGCCGCCTTTAGGCTTTTGTATGGCAAGGATAACCCCAGTGGGAAGCTTACCGAAACTTGGCCCTTAAAATTGCAGGACACCCCTGCTTTTGAGCACTTCCCCATGGGGCCTAATATCGTTACCTACAACGAGAGCCTTTATGTTGGCTACCGTTACTATAACAAGGCTAATATTCCTGTGCTGTTCCCCTTTGGGTATGGCCTAAGCTATACTGCCTTTGCTTACAGCAACCTGCTTATAGCAGAAAATAACATTGGCAAAAACCAGCCCTTAAAACTATCTTTTACTTTACAAAACACGGGCGACGTTTATGGCGAAGAAACCGCGCAGGTATATCTTGCACGTAAAAATTCTTCTCATTGGCAGCCAGAGCAGGAGCTTAAATCTTTTTGCAAAATCGCCCTGCAACCCGGCGAAAGCAAACAAGTTGAAGTGGAAATTGCCTATAAAGATTTAGGCTTTTACGCCCCGGATGTACACGCGCATGTTGTAGAGGGCGATACCTTTGAGTGCCGCGTGGGCAACAGCAGCGCCGATACCCCTTTGCGGGGCACTTTTGAGGTTGAGGGAGAAACACTTACCCCAAGCCTGCCTTTCTCTGCACAAAGCGTTTATGCACAGGTAACAAACAACCAATTTAACAGTGATGATTTCGTTATGCTTATGGGTGGGCATCCATTGCCGCATAATACAGCACCCCAAAAAGGAAATTATGATTTAACCACCCCTGTATGCCAAATGGAAAGTGGATGGGGCCGGTTTTTCCGCTGGGTTATTTGCAAAATTGCCGCTTTTTCTATCGGGTTTTCGGGAGACAGCAAATCCAACCGGATTGCAGGCCGTGCCGCCGGCAACGACTTGCCCCTCAAAAGTCCCCCCTCCTTTTCTGGCGGGCTGATAAGCCACCGTACCGCCGCCGCAATGCTTGATTTGGCAAACGGAAAAGGATCATTTTTTAAACTTTTAGGCAGCTTAAGCAAAAAAAGCGTTGATGCCAAAGTAGAAGAAGCACAGCAAAAGTATTTATACAAAAAGTGAGGAAGAAGAAATGCGCACAAAAGCAGATGCAGCCCTTATTGTAGAGCGGCTGAAACAGGATTATCCTGTTGGAATTTGCTCTCTGGATTATACCAATGCGTGGCAATTGATGGTTGCCGTGCGTTTGTCTGCTCAGTGTACAGATGCCCGCGTAAACGTTGTAACAGAAAAGCTGTTTGAACAGTACCCCACCCTAGATGCGCTTGCCGCACTGCCTGAAGTTGAACTAGAAAAAATTGTGCGTCCCTGTGGGCTGGGCCCCAGCAAGGCAAGAGATATACACGCCGCACTGCAAATTGTAAAAGACAAGTACAACGGCATTGTGCCCGGCACTATGGAAGAACTACTGGCCCTGCCCGGTGTTGGCAGAAAAAGCGCCAACCTTATTTTGGGTGATATTTACCATGTACCAGGGGTTGTAATTGCAGACACCCACTGTATACGCATTGCCAACCGGTTGGGCTTTGTAAAAAGTAAAGACCCAATGAAAGTTGAAACCGCCCTGCGCAAGGTATTGCCTCCCCAAGAATCGAACGATTTTTGCCACCGCTGTGTACTGCACGGCCGGGCCGTTTGTACTGCACGCAAAGCCTTTTGCAGCCGTTGTGTATTGGCAGATATTTGCCCTAAAAAAGACGTTATACCTGCATAGGGTCATTTACTGTTTTTAGTGTTTAACATAATTTTTAAAAGTCGAAATTCTTTTACCCTTTTTGTTGTTTTATGTTGACAAAAGGCCCCAATTTTGATATATTAATTCTTGTCGTCACGCGGATATGGCGGAATCGGCAGACGCGCTAGATTCAGGTTCTAGTGGGGGCAACTCCGTGGAGGTTCAAGTCCTCTTATCCGCACCAAAACGAATAACCATAAGGGGCATAGTTTCCTGTGGTTATTCTTTTTTTATAAAGCTGACCGGATTGGCGTTGTGCTATCCGGTCTTTTTCATTCTTCCGTATGATTTCAGGTACCTCTCTCTTTCCTCGGCTTTCATCCGTGGGATCTGCACCTGCCCAATCATCTTAAAGTAATGCGCCCCTTCTCGAAATGGTAGACACGCAGTCAATCGTGTATACTGAAAGAAGGAGGCAAAACCCATGTCAAACAAATCAAGAAAAGGTATAGCTCCACCGCGTTACGATGAAGCATTTA
>JBKEAM010000069.1:0-7458 GCA_047972265.1 Oscillospiraceae bacterium
TGCGTATTTTACGCCCAGACATTCGTATTTACAGAGGTATGGAAGTGCCCAAAGGCTTTTCGGGCATCGCCTTTGATATAGGAAACGGCCCGTTCGACCATCATGCAAAAAACAGCCCCCGTCGTAAAAATGGAATTCCCTATGCGGCCTTTGGCCTTTTGTGGCAAGAGTACGGACACTTCTTTTTACCCGAAGAAGAAGCCGCCCGCTTTGACGATAAGTTTATTTCTCCGCTGGATTTGGACGATAATACCGGCAGTGGCAACCAGCTTGCCGGAGTAATAGGTGCATTTAACCCGGTTTGGGATTCGGAAGAAGATGTAGACACGGCCTTTTTTGAAGCGGTGGATATGGCAGAAACCATGTTGCGCCGTAAGCTAGAAAGCCTTATCTCGGTGGTACGGGGCAGCGATGCCGTTAAAAAAGCGCTTGAAAGTATGAAAGACGATATACTGGTACTAAAAAACTATATCCCGTGGAAACCGGTAGTAGTCCCTTCCTCTGCCGAGTTTGTTATATTCCCCTCCGAGCGCGGGGGCTATTCTCTGCAATGCGTGCCCAAAGATTTTACGGCAAAAGCCCCCAATAAGGTGCCTCTGCCGGCGGCCTGGGGCGGGCGCTCTCCCGAAGATCTTGTGCGGCTTTCGGGCGTAGAAGACCTGCGGTTTTGTCACTCCAGTGGGTTTATGGCGGCGGTGGGCAGCCTGGAGGGTGCCTATAGCGTAATAGAAAAGGCGCGTAAATTGGCGGTCCAGCAGGCAGAACAGCGTGCAAAATCGGCAGAAGAAAAGGCTGCCCGACTGGCTGCGGCAAAACAAAAAACAATATGAACTGGGTGTACATGCTGCGCTGTAAGGATGGCACCCTGTACACAGGATGGACAAACGACCTACAAAAGAGAGTAACAGCGCACAATACAGGAAAAGGTGCGCGTTACACACGGGGACGCGGGCCGGTACAGCTGGCTTGGGCCAAACAGTACGAGAGCAGAAGCCAGGCCATGGTGGCAGAGGCGGCCTTAAAAAAATTGCCCAAACAGCAAAAAGAAGAATTGGCAATCGGCTTTGTGTCGCCTATTGAGGGGGACGAAAGCAACCCTTTGTAATGTGGTATTGCCTATTGCCAAACTAACATATATTTGTGTGTATAAAGTGAAGCGCTAAAACAGGTAAGCACAAAAAGCACTGCTTTAAAAGGCATTTGCTCATTGCCCAAAGGCAGTTACCTTACTAAATAACCCAAACCTTTTTATAAAAGCAACAATAAGGGAAAGCGTCAAATGGAAGAATTAACGGTTGCACTGCAAAGCATTATAAACAAAAGCCCTATAAGTATTCGCCTGTCATCCCCACGGGAAAAGGGCCAAAAAGGCAGCTTGTCTTTGCGCCTGCTGCCAGACGGCCGCTGGCAGGCCAGCCTGCCTGAGGGCAAAAAGGTACGCCAGCAAAACATAGAGTTAAAAGATTTGCCCGCTTATCTTGAGGAGCATCTACAACATACTTTTTACCAGTTGCAGGCCCAAACGGAAGAGCGTGAGTATTCTTTGCGTATTACCAGCAAAGGGAAGCTGCTAACCCATAACAAGGCATTGGCGGCGACGATACAACCGGCACAGGTACAGCACAACCGTGTTAAGGCTTCCCTTTTACCAGAGGGCACAATCATTCCCCCATTGGTAGATATGGGGGTTTTTACGCCCGATGGACGGGTGGCAAAAGCGATGTACGCAAAGTATCGGCAAATCAACCGATTTTTAGAGCAGGTAGAAGATGCTCTTGGCGGTTGGGATAAGCCCCTTACAATCATCGATTTTGGGTGTGGTAAATCATACCTTACCTTTATACTGTATTATTACCTTACACAGGTACGGGGCTTGTCTGCACAAATAACAGGGTTAGACTTAAAAGCCGACGTAGTAGAAAACTGCAATATAGCTGCCCAAAAGTACGGGTACAAAAACCTGCACTTTGAGGTGGGTGACATTGCCAAAGACAGCCAAAATACCCCGGTAGATATGGTGGTAACATTGCACGCCTGCGATACTGCTACCGATTATGCCCTTGCCTCTGCCGTGCGCCGTGGTGCCAGTATGATATTTTCGGTGCCCTGCTGCCAGCACGAGCTGAATAGCCAAATGCAGGGAAATATGCTGCCCCTGCTTACCCGGTATGGCCTTGTGCAAGAGCGCACCGCTGCACTTATGACAGATGCAATCAGGGCAAATCTTTTGGTGGCCTGCGGCTATAAAGCGCAACTGCTGGAGTTTGTGGATTTTGCCCATACACCCAAAAACATATTGATACGCGCGGTTAAAACAGGTATGCCAGCCGCTCAAAAGCAAAAAGCAATGCAAGAGGTTGAGCAGCTGATACAGGCCTTTTCTTTTAAACCAACCCTGCTTGGCTTGTTGCAGCAGCAAAACAGCCTTTAAACATTTTTATTAAAAAAGCCTTTTAAAGCCAAAAGAACCGCTTTGTTGGGGTTTGTGCAGTATCAAACAAAGCTAAAACGCAATTTGCTTTTTAGTCTGCAATTATTTTTCGGCGCATCGTATTTATGGGTGTAAAATAGCCCGCCGGGATAAAAACATAAGTAAATTGTTTTTATCTGTTGAATTCGAAGTAAAGATTTGCTATACTACCAAAAGCAAAACAGCCGCTGCCGTAAAAGCAGGGGCATTTTTACAAAGGAGGCGCCGTATATGCTGGGGCAAACAATACATTTGCAACAACCGGAAACCCCGCAGTGTAAACGGGGCGGACCTTTTCCTTTTTGTTTTCATTTTTGCCTGTGTTTGGCACCGGAATTTCCGGGCTAAGCAGAGGCGTTTTTTTTACCCTAAAGTTTAAATCATAAAAGAAAAGAGGAGAAAGCAATGTTAATTACAAACGCCCTGTTTTTTGATGGATACGGTTTAAGCCGCATGGATGTTTTGGTGCAGGACGGAAAAATAGAAGCCCTTGCCCCTCAAATACTGCCCGCCGGGCATGAGGTGCTGGACGCAGAGGGCTGTGTAATAAGCCCCGGTTTTACCGATTTGCACGTGCACCTGCGCCAGCCCGGCTTTGAAGCAAAAGAAACCATTGCCAGCGGCACGGCAGCGGCGGCAGCCGGTGGGTATACAACTGTATGCAGTATGCCAAACCTCTCCCCTGTGCCAGATAACCTGCATAACCTGCAACCGCAGCTAGAAGCAATTGAAAAGGACGCCCTTATACGGGTGCTGCCCTACGGAGCAGCCACCGTAAAAGAAAAGGGCGAATGCATTGCCGATATAGAGGTATTGGGCCCCTTTGTGTGCGGCTTTAGCGATGATGGACGCGGTGTGCAAAGCGAGCTAATGATGCGCAGGGTAATGCAAAAAGCGGTGCAAACTGGCAGCTTTGTGGCAGCCCACTGTGAGGATGAAAGCCTGATTGCAGAGGGCGCGGTTACGGTGCAAGAAAACAGTGCCTTTGCAAACAAGCATGGCTACAAAGGGGTTTCATCCGAAAGCGAAGCCGCAGAGGTAGAGCGGGATATCCTGCTTGCAAAAGAAACAGGTGCTCACCTGCATATCTGCCATACTTCTGCCCTGCGCAGCTTTCAGCTGGTAAAAAATGCAAAACAAGAGGGGGTGCAGGTTACCTGTGAAGTAACTCCCCATAACCTGCTGCTTTGCTGTGACGATATTACAGAGGATGACGGACGCTTTAAAATGAACCCCCCTCTGCGCACAAAACAAGAGCAAGAAGCGGTGCTGCAAGCGCTACTGGACGGAACAGCCGATGCCATTGCCACAGACCATGCCCCTCATACCCAGCAGGATAAAGAGGGCGGCTTTGCCCATGCAATGAACGGAGTGGTTGGGCTAGAAACCGCTTTTGCAGCCCTGTATACAAAGTTGGTAAAAGAGCAAAAGAGCATTCCGCTCGAAAAACTGCTGCACTTTTTTACCACAGGCCCCCAAAATGTATTGGGAGAGCCCCCTGCACCCCTAGGTGTGGGTCAGGCAGCAAACCTAACTGTATTAAACCTGCAAGCTATGCACAGTGTAAGCCCACAAACTTTTTGCACCAAGGGGCGCTCTACCCCCTTTGCGGGCTGGCAGCTATACGGCTGGCCGGTGCTTACCCTGTTTAAAGGAAATGTAGTGTACAAAAGACAGTAACAAAGTAAAAAGCCCAAAAACCATAAAGCAGGAGGTTTGGATGCAACAGAAGAAACTGGTGTTTGAAAATGGAAGCGTTTTTTATGGTACAGGCTTTGGGGCCGATGTACAGCGCATTTGCGAGGTGGTTTTTAATACCTCAATGGTGGGCTATCAAGAGATTTTTTCCGATTGTTCTTACTGTGGGCAGTTTGTATGTATGACCTATCCCCTGATAGGCAACTACGGCATGGCAGAAGAAGATTACGAAAGCCGCCAGCCCCATATTGGCGGCATGATTGTGCGGGAATACAACGATTCTACCGCCAACTTTAGGGCGGTAAAAACCCTTGGCGAAGAAATGGAAGAATGCGGCATCCCCGGCATACAGGGGGTGGATACCCGCAAAATCACACGGATGATCCGCAGTACAGGTAGCATGCAAGCACTGCTTTGCAATGCCGATTTTTCGGATGAAGAAGCAAAAACACTGCTGCAAAACAACCAGCCGCCAACCAATCAGGTGCAACAGGTATCCACCCGCAAAAGGTGGCATATGCGCACGGCCAATGCGGGCTTTTCTGTAGTGACAATCGATTATGGCATCAAACTGGGTATTCTGCATAGCCTTGCGGCACTGGGGTGCAACCTTACGGTGCTGCCCTATAATACAACGGCAGAAGAAGTGCTGCGGTTGGCACCAGATGGGCTGCTGCTTTCTAACGGCCCGGGAGACCCGCAAAATGTGCCCGAAGGAATAGCGCTGGTACAGCAGTTGCAGGGTAAACTGCCCATTATGGGGGTGTGCCTTGGGCACCAGCTTATCGCGCTGGCAAACGGATGCAAAACCTACAAGCTTCTGTTTGGGCACCGGGGCGGCAACCATCCGGTGCAGTGCCTTACCACAGGGCAAATTGAAATGACAAGCCAAAACCACAGCTTTGCGGTAGAAGCCGAAAGCGTTAAAAACACTGGGCTAGAGGTTACGCATGTTAATCTGCTAGACAATACGGTAGAGGGGCTTGCAAATAAAAAGAAAATGCTCTTTTCGGTGCAATATCATCCCGAAAGCAATCCTGGGCCGCAAGATTCGGCCTATTTGTTTCAGCAGTTTGTAAACACAATGCAACGTTTTAAAGAAGCGGGGGTGCGCTGATGCCAAAAAGAGAAGATATTCATAAAATACTGGTAATAGGGTCGGGGCCAATCGTTATTGGCCAGGCGGCCGAGTTTGATTATTCCGGCACACAGGCCTGTCTTGCCCTTAAAGAAGCAGGCTATAAAGTGGTTTTGGTCAACTCTAACCCCGCTACCATAATGACAGATACCGATATAGCGGATAAGGTGTATATGGAACCCCTTACACTGGAGTTTGTGGCTCGCATCCTGCGCACCGAGCGGCCCGACGCGCTGCTGCCCACACTGGGCGGGCAAACCGGCCTAAACATGGCAATGAAACTGGCCGAAAAAGGCATTTTAAAAGACTGCGGCTGCCAAATACTGGGCACCGATTTTAATTCTATCCGCATGGCCGAAGACCGCGAGGCCTTTAAAAACCTCTGCCAAAGCATTGGCGAGCCCACCATAGAAAGCGCCATTGCCACCACTGCCCTGCAAGCATTGCAGCAGGCGCGGCAAATAGGGTACCCGGTGGTTTTGCGCCCCGCCTTTACACTGGGCGGCACGGGCGGCGGCTTTGCCGAAAGTGACGCAGAGCTTGCCATACTGGCCGAGCATGCCCTTCGCCTTTCCCCCACTACCCAGGTATTGGTAGAAAAATCCATCCGAGGCTATAAAGAGATAGAGTATGAGGTAATGCGGGATGCCGCCGGCACCGCCATTACCGTTTGCAATATGGAAAACGTAGACCCTGTGGGCATTCATACCGGAGACTCAATTGTTGTATGCCCCAGCCAAACCCTAACCAATAAAGAGTACCAAATGCTGCGCGGCGCGGCGCTGCGCCTTATTACGGCTTTGGATATACAGGGTGGGTGCAACGTGCAGTTTGCGCTAGACCCCTTCTCTTTTAAATATTATGTAATAGAGGTAAACCCGCGGGTTTCGCGTTCTTCTGCACTGGCAAGCAAGGCCAGCGGCTACCCCATTGCGCGGGTAAGCGCCCTGCTGGCGGCGGGCTACCGGTTAGAAGAAATACAGCTTGCCAATACTCCAGCCTGCTTTGAGCCAGCGCTGGATTATGTGGTAACCAAAATCGCCCGCTTCCCCTTCGACAAATTTGAAAGCGCCGCCAAAAACCTCTCTACCCAAATGAAAGCAACCGGCGAAGTAATGGCGGTAGGGCGCACCTTTGAAGAAAGCCTGCTAAAAGCGATACGCTCATTAGAGGTAGGGGCGTTTCATATCTGGCTGCCCCGCTTTGAAGAATACACAGCCGCCAAATTGTGGAACAGCCTTGCCGAGGCAACTGACGAAAGATTGTACATTATTGCCGAGCTGCTGCGCAGAAATGCCGATAGTATGCGTGTGGCCGAGGTAACCGGCATCGATACCTTCTTTTTAGAAAAGATAGAAAAAATTGTTGCCTACGAAACAGAGCTAAAACAGCTGCCCGGTAACCTGCAAGCGCTGCAAACCGCAAAACGCAAAGGATTTTCCGACAGGTTTATCGCCCATCTGTGGGAGCTGGAGGAAAGCGATATTTTTGTTCTGCGGCAGCAAAACAACATCTTCCCCATTTATAAAATGATCGATACCTGCGCCAGCGAGTTTGAAAGTTATGTGCCCTATTTTTACTCTACGTACGAGGAAGAAAACGAGAGTATTGTAACACAGGTACCCAAAATACTGGTGCTGGGGGCAGGACCCATCCGCATTGGGCAGGGGGTAGAGTTTGATTATTCTACAGTGCACGCCATTTGGGCCATCCGCAAAGCGGGGTATCAGGCGGTGGTGGTAAACAATAACCCCGAAACAGTGTCTACAGACTATACTATTTCAGATAAACTTTACTTCGAGCCGCTTTGTTTAGAAGATGTGATGAATATTGTACAGCTAGAGCAGCCTCAAGGCGTAATTGTTACCTTGGGCGGGCAAACGGCCATTAACCTTGCAGCGCCATTGGCGGCCCTTGGGGTGCCGCTTGCCGGTACCCGGTGCGAGGCGATAGAAAACGCCGAAAACCGCGAATTTTTTGAAAAACTGCTGCGGCAAACGGGTATTCCCCAGCCACAGGGCCATGCGGTTACCGATATGCAGGCAGGGCTAAAGGCTGCAAAAAACGTAGGCTACCCGGTATTGGTACGCCCCAGTTTTGTGTTGGGCGGGCGTGCCATGCAAATTGTGCCGGAAGAACAAGATTTGCAGCG
>JBKEAM010000110.1:0-6739 GCA_047972265.1 Oscillospiraceae bacterium
CCTATTACAATTCTTTCCGTCCGCACTCTGCTATTGGCTGGATTTCTCCAAACGAATTCGCCCGTAATTTTTATCTCGTTGCTTGTTGAGTTTGCTGTCTACTTTTTCGGGAAGGGCTCAAGAGTTTACCTTATAAATTTATATACAACACCGCCCCCGCTATAATATAGCGGGGCTTTTTCTGTGGATATGATTAAAATTTACAATTAACTTATAAAAGCTTAAAATCCGTTGCCCTATATTCAAAATCGCGGGAGCGCAAACAATTTGCGAATGTCATTAAGTACTGTTTTGCAAATTGGCGCGGACGCCACTTATCTGCGGGCGAAGGGTCTGGGAACCATCGCAAGGTTCCCAGAACTGCTTACGGGATATTACCCCGTATTTTTACCTTCGATAAAAAACGCAGTGCCACTTCGTGGCTTTGCTTACTTTCTTAATTATAAGAAAGTAAGGTCTATTCTCTATAAAGCTACACTCATCCCCCTCTTTTGAAGAAATACACACCAGTTTAAGATGTAGAATCTTAAATGTTCTTTCTTATGACTAAGAAAGAACCAAAGAAGGCCTGGGGGTTGTTGCGAAGACCCCCAGACCCCCAGTCGCATATTGTTGCTTCGCCCGCAAAACACTCAACAGTACTTAATACCATACGTGTTTTGCTACGGCTCCGCATTTTAAATTAGGTCTGCGTGAATATTTGAATTTATCTTAAAACGAAACACATCCTCGAACACAAAATACTTAAAACCAAAAAATTTCATCTGTATATGTCACAGGTTAAATTCTCGTTGCCCTCAATTCAAATCGCGAGAACGCATACAATTTTCACTGGTTTTTTTTATACTTACTTTACTCCATTCTCTTGTGCCCATTTTCTATTTTTTTCAATTTCCATTAATATTTCTTCCTGCGTTCTAACATCATAGGGAATCCAAGAATTTCTTTCAAAAGTGGGCATTAATACTTTTAATGATACACATTCATCATAGTTAAAATCTTTTGCAAATTGGCATAAATCGACTCCTAACATTTCATCAGGTAATTTCCCATTCCCTTTTTCTTCAAATAAAAACTCAACTGTATCTGTATCAATGTAAGATACTTTGTTATATTCACACTCTTGATTAACTCCTCTTATCATAGTACTTCGGGCGAACTGTTGTGGATTTCGAAAACTACCCCTTCTCACAAAAAAGCTGAATCGATATTTGTTAAAATTCAAACATTGTGCATTTTTCGATAAAACAAATTCTTTTATTTCTGGATATTCATCGCCTAAATTCACACCACAAAGCCCCATAAACATACTTGCAATCTGTTTAATTACACGTAACGGATATATTTTCAAAAATGACTGTTCAATAAATGAACATTTAGGATCGATTGGATTGACCTTTATAAATGGAATTTGAAAATAAAAAGATTTAAAATCTGCTGCATACCAACTCCCAGTAATGTTATTGCATGAGGCACATAATATACACTTCCCCATTCCCTTTTGCTGCAGTGTATATTTTTGCCCGACCGTTTCCCACGGATTTCGATCCGAGAATATTACTTGATCCCCCGATATTATTTTTACTGGTTTATTGTTCCCGCTAGATTTCGGAGGAATGTGCTCAAATGTTAAATCTTCGACTTCACCACATATGCTGCAACGACCTTTTCCCACACTCGTAACTCCCTGTATAGATGTTAAATGTTATCTTTTTTTCTTGTCTAATTATATTACATAAACAGTACAGTTTACAGATGTTTCTTTAGAATAACATTTGAATTTTCACACTAAACGATAGCTTACATCAATAATATGCTATCCCCAAAAACGCCCTCATTCCCCAAACCGTCCTTGCAGTAAATACAAAAAACACGGCAAAGCTGTTTTTTCCGGTTTTATCCACCATAGTATCACTTTATAACAGTAAAGTTTTGTGCCCTTTGCGAATTGTAAAACCCCGCGGCAAAGCCTATAATACCAGTTAACGCAAATATATTTTGGTTTTATCAAACCCGCCCCCTTTTACAGGTGGGTATTTTTGCGGCAGTTGGGCGCATACCCTGCCCCGGCTGCAAAGGCATATTACAGGAGGAACACAATGTACACAATTCAAACCAGAAACAGCATTTCTCCCAAAGGGCTAGAGCGGCTGCCCTCTTCTCTTTTTTGTATTGAAGAAGAGGACGTACAAAGCCCCCAAGGCATACTGGTGCGTAGTGCCAATATGCTGGAAGATAGTTTCGATTCATCTTTGCTTGCCATTGCGCGCGCGGGCGCAGGCACCAACAATATACCGGTAGAGCGCTGCTCTGAAAAAGGCATTGTTGTTTTTAACACACCGGGTGCCAACGCCAACGCTGTAAAAGAGCTGGTATTGGGCGCGCTTGTTTTGTCTGGGCGGGATGTGGCATCGGCTATTTCTTGGTGTTCTTCTATTAAAGGCGAGGGCGAGGCCGTGCCCAAACTGGTAGAAAAAGGCAAAAGTAAATTTGCCGGGCCCGAGCTTGCGGGCAAAACCCTTGGCGTTGTAGGGCTTGGTGCCATTGGCGTAAAGGTTGCCAACGCCGCCTGTCACCTTGGCATGGAGGTACTGGGGTACGATCCCTTTATTTCTGTAGATGTGGCATGGACCCTAGAGCGCAGTGTAAAGCACTGTGTAAATTTTGGAGACCTTTTGCAAAACTGCGATTTTATTACCCTGCACCTGCCGGTAAACGCAGACACCCGCGGCATTGTAAACGCTGCCGCCATTGCACAAATGAAACCCTCTGCCTGCATCCTTAACTTTGCCCGCGGAGAACTGGTAGATACCCCCGCCGCGCTTGCTGCCCTTAAATCCGGCAGGCTGGGCCGCTATATTACAGATTTTCCCACAGCCGAGCTGATTGACCAACCAGGCGTTGTATGCATCCCCCACCTGGGCGCTTCTACCCCCGAAAGTGAAGATAACTGCGCCGTAATGGCTGCCGACCAAATGAAAGATTACCTGCTAAACGGCAACATTACCAACAGCGTAAATCTGCCCTGTGTACATGCCCCCCGTACCACCGGCAGCCGCATATGCGCCCTGCACCGCAACACCAAGGGTGTGCTTGCCGCCCTTACGGGGCAGCTTGGGGCGGTAAATATCAACATTAGCAATCTTTCTAACAAAAGCCGGGGAGATTACGCCTATACCCTGTTGGATGTAGACACCGCACCGGATGAAGATATTGTACAAAAGATGAGTGACCTTGAGGGGATTATTCGCCTGCGGGTACTGTAAATTTTGTTTTTCAAATCAGCCATATTCTTTTACACTAAATATTGCTTATTGTAAATGCACACAGCCAAGCAGGTGTTTTTCTGCTTGGCTATTTTATTTTTATAATTCAGCAAAAGTTTAGCTATGCTTTTCACAGCAATTTTGTGTTTTTATACCACTTTTACGCCGCCTACCCTGCCTGCTTTTTTATATACAAGCTGTTTTTTATATGGTATGGTTTATTTAACACATGTGTAAACAAGGGAGGAAGCGCCCCGGTGAAAAACACAGTTCTTGTTAGAAACCCCCAAACCGGTGATTACCGGATAGAGGACGATGCCATTGTGTATTTTGGATGGGCTTGCATTGCATCAGCTGTTGTTAGCTTTGGGCTACTCATTCGCTTTTTTTACGTTCTATTTAATGCAAGCTCTCTGTCTTACCAGCTTATTACAGAAGATACCCTGTTGTTTTTCCTTCGGTTTTTGCTTGCCATTATCCTGCTTACTGTAGGCGGTTGCATTGCTCTGCGCAGGCACTCACCTCGCATCCTTATGCTGGTAACTTTTATTTTAAGTGTCGTTATGGCTGTTCCCGCATTTTTTCACTTACCAGTATCCTTGCATCATATGCATACCGTCCCGTGTATTCTGCTGTTTTTTGGTGGTTGATGTGGCCTTTTATACTTGCTTTGGTCATTACCTTTGTTATTTCTGCCGTGGGGTTAGCCATACTGCCCAAAGCACCCGCCAAAGGATATTATCCTGCATCTCCTTATGTCAATTATCCCCCTGCCGGGACGTCCTATCCCCCCTCTGGCGGGTACCCATATGGCACACCCGGCTACGGCGGTACCTTTGGGTATGGCTCTCCTCCCTATCCTGCACCACCTCCCACATATTACCAGCAGCCACAGCCGGTGCCACCTACAACTGCAACGCCACTTTATCCTACCGCCGGGGTTGCACTAGGCAATGCCTACATTCCACCTGTTGCACCGCTTCCGAACACGCCGCCCACCCCAGTACCTGCACAGCCCAGTCCCACGCTTACACCCGTAAGCCCCGAAGAAGCCGCAAACCCTTTGGGTGTTCCTTCTTTTACATCACCACAACAACCGGCGCAGGGCACTTCTGCTCCCTCTTCAACGCCTGCAGAGCAATCCCTGCCACCCCAAAACACCAATACACAATAACTTTTATAGGAGGAATATAAAATGCTGATACCAAAACCGGTAAGAGACCCACAAACCCAAAAATACAAAATAGAGGGTCCCGCTGTTGTTGTTTTTGGGGCTATACTAGCCATTTGCGGTATTTTAATTATGGCTACAACTTTTTTTGAATTTATCGATGTTTATGGCGATTATTTTTTGTATCCACGATTTTTCAGTTTTGAAATTTTGATCCGTGCAATATTCCCCACTTTAGTACGCTTTTTGGGCGTTGGCCTTGCAATGGCAATTGCTGGTTTTATATTGATAAACAGGCAATCGGCCCGCAGCCTGCTTTTTATCGTTTTGGTTTCAAGCATTTTTTTGCTTTTGCACAGTACTTATATTTACTTTAGCGTAATGTATGGATACGAAGGCATGCCCTCCTATCCAAGATTTTTATTTTCCAGTTATTTTCTTGGCTGGCGGGGGTGGCTATTTCGCACAGCGCCACTTGTTCTTTCTATCTTTGGCCTAATTATTGTACCCAAAGTGCCAAAAAGCACATATGCGTACCCCTATGCGGCAGTACCGGGCGGCTTTGCCCCACAGGCGCCGCAGCAGGCATCCAGCCCCTTTGCAGCTCAGCCTTATCCTCCGGCACAGGCACCCTATGCAGCACCTGCGCCTCAGCCACAAGTGGCTGAGCCCTCTATCCTAAACCCTCAAAATCCTTCTCCGTTTGCGGCACAGGCACAAGCACCGCAGGTGCCTGCGCAAGGCCAGCCCTCTTCTGCCTTTACCTCACCCGAAGCTGCCCCTGCCCCGCAAGACACACAGCAGCAAAATAACGGCAACTAAATCCTTTATATAACAGCCCTGTAAACTGCCCCGCTTTGGGTATTTTACGGGGCTTTTTATTACAACCCTTGTTATTTACCCCGCACCATACCACTTACTCATTTGGGCTTTTACTGCCCCAAACAATCTATACATCGTATAGTTTTTGTGGTATATTAAGCATACTTTATTACTGTTTTTTTAGGAGGTTTGTATATGGCAAAGTCTCTTCCTGTAAGGGACCAAAAAACCGGAGACTATAAAATAGAAGGCAGTGCCGTTACTATATTTGGCGCTATATTTTTGGTGCTGGGCCTTGTAGCACTGGGTGTATTTGTTTACAGCTTTGCGCTGGCTGTAGACCCATTGACTTATGTTATAAACAGCGATGACGCGGTATTTTTTTTCGTTTCTATCGTTATGTTCTTTTGCCCCATTGGTTACCTGCTGCCCGTTGGCATTTTATTTTTGGTAGCTGGCGGCTCATGCTTAAAACGCCACAGCGCGCGCGGCTCTTTAGTGGGTGCGCTTGTTCTTAGTATTATTGCGCTTTGCACCATTCCGTTGCTGGCTGTAGATGATTTTCGCGCGGATATGGTATTGGGCTTTCCTCTGCTTAAAAATTCTATTATTGTATTGTTGATGGTAGCCGTGCCCATAGCACTGTCTATTGTTGGCATTGCATCTCTGCCCAAAGCACCTGCCCGCGTGATGCCATTTGCTTACCCCGGCGCTTACCCCTACGGCACCGGCTACGCTCCTGCACCCCCTGCTTACGGCGGATATCCGTACCCGCAACAGGGCGGAATGTACCCCCCTGCGGCTTACCCACAGCAGCCGTATCCTGGGTATCCTTACAATCAAATGCCGGTACAGCCCGGGCAACCCGGTGGCTATCCGCCCCCGCCCCTGCCAGGCACAGTTCCTTATTCTCCTGCTGTACCCACACAGCCCATACCCCAAAGTGACCCCACCCTTATTCCTGTAAGCCCCCAGCAGGCGGCTAACCCATTCGCTGCTCCCGCTGCACCGCAAGCGGCAGATCCCTTTGCAGCTCCCGCTGCTCCGCAAGCGGCAGACCCATTCGCAGCTCCCGCTGCTCCGCAAGTGGCTGACCCCTTTGCTGCCCCCGCTGCACCGCAAGCGGCTGACCCATTCGCAGCTCCCGCTGCACCGCAAGCGGCAGATCCATTCGCTGCTCCCGCTGCACCGCAAGCGGCTGACCCATTCGCTGCTCCCGCTGCTCCGCAAGCGGCTGATCCCTTTGCAGCTCCCGCTGCACCGCAAGCGACTGATCCCTTTGCAGCTCCCGTTGCGCCACCGGCGGCAGATCCCTTTGCCGCAACGCCAAGGCCAGAAATCGCGCCTTCTCCTTTCTCTAATTCCGGCACGGCACAGCCTGCGCAAGACACACCCAAAGACCCGCAATAACATACACAAACCGCACAGCTTTTATGGGCTGTGCGGTTTTTTCTATTCTGCTTTTAGTCATCTTTGCCTT
>JBKEAM010000112.1:0-72572 GCA_047972265.1 Oscillospiraceae bacterium
GAAACACCCCTTGCAGCTTACTTATATAAAAGGCAAAGCTTAGCGCAAAAGCTGATGCTCCCCCTACTGCTGTACTTGCCAAACTAATAATTCCGTCCAATGGTCTGCTTTTTTCTTTGAAGCAAACAAAAATAATCGGCACTAAAATCGAGATAAGTATTGACGGCGAATATTCATAACTGCATAAAAAGCGAGGCAATACCCCTATAAAGCTTGCTAAAAAATATCCCGCATACCTTAACTGCCATTTTAATTTTTGCAGGTATTTTACAGCAAGCAACATCATAAAGAGCGGAAATATAAACGTCCATCCAGACCAGTACAGGCTTTTAGCGTAATTTGTTAGTCCCTGCGCAAAAAACGCAAGGTAGCCAGAAAATATAAGGCTGCCAACTTTGCCCAAATAGGCTTTTAGAAGATATATTATACATGTCAGCACTAAAGCAAATAAAAATGAGTTTAAATAATACAATGCCCCAATTACAAAATTGGTATCTTTAACATTTTGCGCCACCCACGAGTAAAACGATGCATTGTAAAAATTTCCGGCAACATAAACTGAATAATCTTTTGCGGGGTAAGCAATCTTGTTATACAGGTCAGTCGCATGCCTAATCCTATCTCCACGCGCGGCGCCCGGGTAACCGTGTACCTCTATAAAACCGCTATCGGTTTCGGGAAGCGTAATGTCATGAAGAATATTAGAAAGGATATAGTTGTCTGAAAAAGGGTCGTGAGAGTATTCTTCGGGATTTAAAAAGCTGCCCGGCAAGCAAGTGAAAAAAATAAGTACAAAAATACAAGCATAAAAGGCAACGGAGCTAAAAACCTTTTTCATACTTCTTTTTTCTCTCAAGTTCAATCCCTCATTTTAATATATATATTTGTCGATTAAATATATGCCGGGCAAATAATGTTACATGTGTATATTTGTTTGTTTTTATAAAGCCGCCAAAATGACTTTTACTTTTGCCGTAACCCACTGTATACCGATTTATTTTTCCACCCTATACAAATTACCTTCACCTTGCTTTTAATACCCAAAGCTTATACAATAATACCATCTTTTACGGGATTGAGTACAGGAGGATTTATGCAGGTTACACCTTTGCAGCGTTTTAAAAAATGGCCTATGCGGTGGCATTGGGTTGCTTTTGCCGGTATAGGGCTGGTGGCTTTTTTGCTTTTTATTCATGTAGATGTGGCCGAAACAGCCAACCACAGCTATCTATTTTTGCAAAGTATTTTCAGCGGGCGTTTTTTTCATTTTTACGATGACGTGGTGCTGCATCAAAATACCCTGTATTACATAAATAACGCGCACTATAACATTATCGTATACATTCTTTTTGCCATTGTAGAGCTTCCTGTTTTTATTTTTAATTCTATTTTCAATCTGCCTGTAAACGAGTATTTTTTATTTTTTGTAGGTAAACTGGTAGGCATTGGTTTTTTTGTCGCCTGCATACGCGCTGTATATCTTATCTGCCGCCAGCTTGCCTTTAGTGTAGAAGATTGCAGTTGGTGCTCTCTTGCTTTTGCGCTGTGCGCGCCTGCGTTTTTCTCCAGCTTTATTATGGGCCAGTACGATACTCTTTGCCTGTTTTTTACCCTAATGGGCATATTGTGCTGGATGCAAAAAAGGCCCGTTGGCTTTGCGCTTTGGTTTGGCCTTGCCGCCACCTGTAAGTTTTTTGCATTGTTTTTATTTATCCCCCTGTTGCTTTTGTACGAAAAACGCCTGCTGCACATTATAAAGCAGGGCCTTATTTGCCTGTGGCTGCTTGTACCCACAACACTGCTTTTTTACAGGCGTGGCGGCGATATGGGCCTGTTTAACAAGCTAATGGCAGAGCGCCTTTTTAAATATGTTATGCCGGGCGCGGGCGAACCTGCGCTATTTTTACTTGGCTTTTTTATTTTATGCGCCGTTGCTTACCTGTGGCGCCCGGGCGAAGATACTATGCAAAAAGCGGGGCTTTGGCTTTGCCTAACAGTATATGCTCTTTTGTTTATCTTTGTGTATTGGCATCCACAGTGGATTATTTTGGTAACTCCCTTTATCATTATTACCACCTTTACCGAAAAAAACCGCCTGCCCTGGATGTTTATAAATGGCTTGTTCAGCGCCGGTTTCTTTATTTTTACTTTTTACGCCTACCCCTACCAATTGGAGGGCAACCTGCTAAACTGGGGCATTGTTGGCCTTAGCTCGGGGCTTGCCACCTCCAGCATTATCACTTATATGTCAGTTTCTTTATACTTCGATATGATCCCCTACCTGTATGCCCTTTTTCCGGTTTTGTTTACGGGGGGTCTTGCCGCAAATGTTATTTTAAAATTGCCCCTGCGTAAGGGCAGCCCTGCACAGCAGCTTTCTGCCGGTGCAAGAACCCCCGCAGGCAAAAACATGGGGTTTGTTTTATGGGCGGGGTTTGCCGCCGCTATGGCCGTTTGGGCAGCCCCCACCGCTTTTACATGGCTTAAATGTTTTGGGTTTTTATAGGCTGCTACATCCTATGGGGTAAAACTTATAAAGGCAAAATTGGTTTTATTTTGTAAAGCGGCTTTATTACTTTGTTTATCAAATAATAAATTTTATGCAAAGGATGAATGGTTATGGGATTTAAAGAAGTTAAAGCGGACGAATTACAATTTAACCCTTTTCGCAAAATCTTTCGCGAATGGATGCTGGTTACCGCCGGCAACAAAGAACAGTATAATACCATGACTGCCAGTTGGGGCGGCCTTGGCATTACATGGAACAAACGCACCGCCACCATTTATGTGCGCCCCCAGCGTTACACAAAGCAATTTATTGATGCAAACGATTATTTCACCCTTTCTTTTTTTGACGAAACCTACCGCAACGCATTAAACATTTGCGGCAGCGTTAGCGGACGAGATGACCCGGACAAAGCCACCAAAGCAGGGCTTACCCCTTTGTACATCGATAACACCACTGCCTTTAACGAGGCCAATATGATTTTGGTCTGCTGTAAATTGCTGCACACAGAGCTGCAGCAAGATAATTTTGAGCTGGAATCCATTATAAAATCTTCTTATCCCGATAAGGATTTTCACACCTTATATATTGCCGAAATTGTAAAGGTTTTGGTAAAAGAATAAGCCCATTGTCACTTTATTTACTACATTTAATGCAGTTTTACAAAAATAAGCCTCCTTGCCCTTGGCAAAGAGACTTATTTTTGCTTTAGCCTATATTTTAAGGTTGTGTTAATAATATTTCATTTTAAAAAAGCCATTTGTGGCTTCTTTTATATAAGAATTTATTCTAAATCAAATGATAATTCAATTTTAGAACGTTCTAGTTTATCAATATTCTCTACATATATTTTATCAATTACAGTTTCAAAACTTCCGCCGCAACAACTTAATTCGTCAAGTGCTTTATCAAACTCAGCCTGTTGTTGTAATCTTCCGACAGTTAAGTGAGGGCAATACGTTACTTTCCTAAATAAAAAACTCTTTAATCTTCCACTGTATAATTTATCATGCAGTTCAATTATATTGTCATTTCCCTTCTTTACATTAAGAAACAAATACCCATCTCTAAAATCCCCCGTAAAATCTTTCAATTGAACAGCAAATTTTTTTATTCCTTTTAACACCTTATTAAAATGCATTTTCAGATCATCTGTTGATATATCACTATCAAATGGAAAAACAATAGTGATATGTGGGGCAATGCAATTTGCAAGCGGATCATACTTTTCTCTTATACTTTTAACCGCATCGATATTATCGAATCTTGGAAGTAAAATGATTGCCCTTTTCAAAAAACCACTCCTAACAAAAGCACAATACCTTTAATAGCATTATGTCCTTTGAAAGTATACTGAACATTTGCCATAATATGGCTTCTTATAGCTTATCTACATAATTCTATCAATTTTCAACATTTATTTAAAAAATAGCCTTGCTTTAAGGCATCGCTGTAACCAATATATCTTTAGCGTATGTTTTCGCGTACTGCGGCAAATTCCGGCCGGGTGGCATACAAATGGCGAGCAACCACTTCCATCATATCAAAATCCTCTTCCGAGTCTATATCCAAAACGGCGGTGTCTTCCATCTCGTACATTTCGCATTTGCCATCCCATAAAAACCCGGTTTGATTTTGCACTAAAAATTCTCTTTTAAACACGTAGATAGAAGCATTTAAATCAAAACAGGGGGGTGTTTGCTGGCGTGCCACAAACTGTGTTTTAATCACCTGTTCCACATGGTCTTCTACCCGCTGCGCCATATTCATATAAGGGTTGCGGCGGCTTTTTACCGCGCTAAACACCACATCCACATCACTGCGGTTTTGCATGGTTTCGTAACAGCCCCACGCATCTACATCGGTGCGTAGGGGGCTTGTAATATCAAGGTCCATCAAATAATCGTATTGCTTTTCTTTTCTTTCTTCCATCACAGCCAAACTGTGCTGAAAAACTGCCATCTTTGGCACCGAATCGCCACCAAGGCGCGGCGGGCGGTGAACAATTTCTATTTCGGGCATATAGTTGCTGGACAAGCCCTCCAGCGCAATGCTGTCGGTGTTTAGCACCACATCCGCCTTCACTTCGGGGTGCTGCTGCTTAAACAGCTCAATGGCCGATATTGTATAATACACCAGCTGACGCCCGCAAAAGGTTTTAAGGTTTTTATTTTTAAATCCTTTACTGCCCGCGCGCCCGCAAATTGTTATTAAAAGCTGCTTTTCATCCATGTTTCCCATTCCTCCAACAGGCATATATCCATAATTTGCTGTGCTGTTTTGGGCGGGTTAATGCTTTCACCCTCTCCATACAGCGCATATTCTACAAAATACTGCATCTCTCTTTCGTACCGGCGATTGGCGGGCTCTGCATAATCCTCTTTTGTTCCATCCGGCAGGGTAAGCTGCCCGGTATAAAAGTCGGCTTCCAGCGTGCCCTGTTCCGAAAATACCTCCAATGTGCGCCGATAGGTGCGCCCAAAATAGTCCAAGTGCACCTCTGCCAAAAAACCAGGATAACGCGCTATATAGGCTGCCAAATCGTCCGAGTCTATTTCTAAATGAGAAAAACGGCCCCTTAGCCCTTTGCTCTTTTGTGGAAATCCAAACAAATCCACCAAATAATCCCACTCATGTATCAGGTCCAGCCCAACGCCCCCGCCCATATCGGCATGCGCCGAATATACCGTCCGGTAATCGGCTGCTGGCCGCCAGCCTGGCAAATAGCTGGAACAAATAGCCCGCACCGAATATACAGGAAGTCGTTTTAGTTCTTCCTTCATCTTTTGGTATACACCGCACCAGCGCATGGGCGCTGCCACATAGGCTTTTTGGTCTTTTGTAAGCCCCAGCTCTTCTAAATTATAATGCGTTGCTTCAAAAATGGGTTTTTCTATAAAATAAGTATCCACTTTGCCCTGTAACATTTGCAGGATTTTTGCATGCGTGTGCGTTGGGCCTGTAATAAATGCCACATCAAACTGTTCTTCCGGCAACTCTTGTATGGTGCGCTGTACCAGCGGCGCTACTTCCTCGGGCAGCTCTGCCCCGGTATGTCGCAGGGCTGTTACCTCACACGGTAAGCCTCGTTCTTTGCACTCAGCCGCAAAATTAGTAAGATGGCGGCGGCCTATGCTGCCAAGGCCCACAAACAATGCTTTCATTCCTCTGTTTCCTCTTGCCGCTCGCATGCTTCTTCATCTTCTGGCTTTTCGTCTGTTGCGTCAATGCGTTCCATCAGGCGTATCACTTCATAGTCCTGCTCAAAGCTCCAGCGTGGTTCTGCCTTGCCTTGCAGCATATCAAAAAAGGTTGTTATCTCGTCTACATAGGCATTTTCTACCACATTATCGCTGTAGCGTTCGTCGTGCTCTACCGCGCTGTAGGTATCTATGGCAACCTTTTGCTTTGTCTCGGTATCGTATTTGTACAGCGTTGCCGGTTTGCCCTCCCAAAACAGGTGCAACCCCTCGCCAAAGGCCTCAAAATTACGCACAGCTTTGGGCGATACCACATCTGCCGCCAAAAAGCCCTTTGCGCCGCCTTGATGGCACATGGTAATAAAGTAGCTGTCTGGGTAAGAAACTTCCAAACTGCTTATTTTGTCCTTTTCTACCCACAGGCTTTTTACCGGCCCAAAGGCAGATACTAACCAGGGTAAATCAATTGCCAATATTTCCCGCACACCGCCGGTGCGTGCATCCCCCACAAAAAAGTCTTTATAGTTTTCCCAGGGGTGCCAGTCCGGCAGGTACTGCCCAATATGGTAGATATAGTTTACAGGCTTTTCAAAGTATTTAACCTGCTCGGTTATATACTCAATTTCGGCACGGTACAGCATAGTGCTGCTTAAAAACAGGGGCAGGTCTTTTTCTTTGGCTTTTGCAATTAGCCCCTCGTAGCCATTTGCCACAAGGTTTAGCTCCGAAAATACCGGTATGCCTTTGTCCAAAAGCTGGTCTATCAATATGGCGTGGGTAAGGGGAGCCGTGCAAACAAAAGCGGCGTCAAAGGTATGGTTTTCCAGTGCTTCGGGCAGGCTGGCGTACGCCTGTATGCCAAGCTTTCCGGCTTCTTCCATACGGCTTTGGGTATTGTCTACTCCCACTAAAACATGGGTACTGTCAATTCCGCGTATCAGGCGTGCACGGCGCTTGCCCATGCTGCCAAGGCCTACAATTAAAATATTCATACTTTGCCCTCTCCATCATAAAAGGTTTTGGGTCCTGTTAAAAGCTGCCCGCGCATAAAACGCAGCAGGATACTTACTATTTTACCACTGGTATCGCCCCCGTTATAGGGGCTTTGCGTTGCCGCTGCTTTTGCCGCAAATTGGGGCTGTAATGCGGCAGAAATAGCGGCTTCTATTTTATCTGCATCTAAATCACAATTTATCACATTGGCGCATATTTCCCGCCCGGTTTGGCGGCTGCCCACATTTACCGCAAGCACCCCAAAAGAGGGGGTTTCTACCACGCCGGAAGAAGAATTGCCCAGTACCACAGCCGCATACCGCATGGCAGAAAGGTACCGCAGCACCCCTAAAGAAGAAAACAAGGCGGCGTTTGTATGTGTTTGGCAAAACTGGCGCATTTTTTGGTTCATCTCTTCGCCGCCTGCATCTGCATTGGCCATGGTAAAAATGTAAAATAGCTGCGGCACCCGGTCTACCGCCTGCAAAAAGATATCGGCTTGCTTAGCTGCGGGTATGCCTGTGGCGGTTTCGGGATGAAAGGTAACCAGTGCATAAGGCCTGCCCTGCAAAGAAAGGTTGAGGCTTTTTTCAAGCTCTACCCTCTCCATCAGTTGCATGCTGCGTATATTTTCGTCTCCAAGGCCGCCCACATTAAATACCCTGTCGGGGTCTTCACCCATACGCAGTACTCGTTGGCGGTATGCCTCACAGGAGGGAAAGTGCAGCTTTGCTATTTTGGTAATGCAATGGCGCATCCAATCGTCATCTGCGCCAAAAGTGACATCTCCGCCGCTGATGTGCGCCACAGAGATATCCAAAAGGGCCGCCGCTTGCGCTATGGCAAATATTTCGTATCTGTCGCCCAGCACCAACACCACATCCGGCATGGTTTTTGTAAAATAAGCCAGCCCTTTTTGCAGGGCAAGGGCTACCCTTTGCGCAGTGCCCTGCCGCCCCTGCGGTACCGGCTGGCTTAAAATGTCCATTTTTTCGTCTATTAAGGCGGCGATATCCGCGTCTTTTTCAATTTCATCAATGGTATTGCCCAGTTCCGGCAGCAGGTGACTACCCGTTACCAAAAGGCGCACAGCCACTTCGTTTTGGGCGGCTAGTTTTTGCAAAACAGGGCGAAGCAGACCGTAATCGGCACGCGTACTGGTAACCACAGTTACTGTTTGCATACTGCTCTCCTTTGCAAAGTAAATTGCGCATTGTTCTTAAACCACAAGGGTTTTATCTTAAATAACTTGCCGGCACAAAAGCACCCGGTTTGATTTTTTTGTTTTACAAATTGAATTTTTAAATCATTAAAATACAATTAGTGTTTTAATGGTCTTTGGTTTTTGGGGATATTACGAAAATAAAATTAGCATGCCGCTTATTAGATATTTGCTTGTATCGGCTCATCCACTGCAAAATCTTGCTGGGCGGTTTGCCCCAGCACCTTATACCAATCCATAGGAGAAATTCCGCCTGCGGGGCGCTTTACCGCCAAATTATCGGCTGTAAATGCTTCTCCCTTTGCAATGGCGCGTGCTGCCACAATGCTTTTACGGGCAATGCCGCGGTTTCTTCTTTCGCTGTTCGAAACTTGCTTTACCCCGCTGCCCAATGCCAGCTGGGTATTGCGCACGGCGCTTACCATTGCTGTTAGCTCGGCAACATCCAGGCTTGCCTGCTGGTCAGGCCCGGGCAGAGCTTTATCCAGTGTAAAATGTTTTTCTATTACCACTGCCCCCAAAGCAACCGCGGCAACATCGCACTCCCAGCCGGGCGTATGGTCCGAAAGACCCACAGGCAGGTTAAACGCCTGCTGCAGGGCTGTCATCGCTTTGAGGTTTGCGTCTTTATAAGGGGTGGGGTACTCGGTATTACAATGCAGCAACACAAGGCTTTTGGCGCCGCCCTTTTGCAGTATCTCTACCGCCTGCCCTATTTCTTCCATCTCAGACATGCCTGTGGAAAGCACCACAGGGCATTGCAGAGCTGCAATTTTTTCTAAATAAGGGAGGTTGGTAATTTCTCCCGATGGAATTTTAAACAAATCCATATGCAGGGACGCCAAAAAATCCACACTGGGCAAATCGAATGCGGAGGAAAGATAGCCAATGCCGATAGAATCACAATATTGTTTTAGCTGGCAGTGTTCTTCAAACCCAAAATGCAGTTTTTTTACCATTTCCAGTTGGCTTTCGGCTTCGCCGGTGCTCACCTTTTGGTAACCCGCTTTGGGCGCATACCGGCTTATAACAAGCTCTGGCACAGCTGTTTGATATTTTACATAATCTGCGCCAGCGTTTTTTGCCGCCAGTGCCATCTCTTTTGCCATTTGCAGGCTGCCGTTATGGTTTACGCCCGCCTCGGCAATAATGCAAACATCCATTTGCTTACTTCCTCTTTTTTATTTACCTTTATTTATACATAAGGGCAAGGTTTAGGTAGATTGTTCCATTTTGCGGCGCATATTGTCTAGTTCTTCTATCTGGCCCATATCCGTCCATCCGGCTTCGCTAATGGGGTATACACCCACCCGCCCGCCGTTTTGGCGGCACCGTTCTATAATATCGGTAAAATCCTGCCGTTTATCTTTTTCAATCAAAGCAAGCACAGAGGGGTTTACAATGTACATGCCAACATTTGTAAGCATGTTCATTTCGGGCTTTTCGCGCATGGCAACCAGTTGGCCATCCTCGCCGGTTTCTACCACGCCATAAGGGATGGTAAAGTGCTTCATTGCACACACCATGGTAATCTCGCTTTTCTTTTCGGTATGAAAACGCGCAATCCCGGCATAATCGGCATCAATTAACATATCACAGTTGGTTAAAAAGAAGGGCTGCTGAATGCTGTCTTCCAATAAAGAAAGCCCACCGCCTGTGCCCATGGGGATTTCTTCATCCACAAAATGCAGGTCATATTCTTTTTCTATATCAGCAAAATAGCTTTTAATCATGTTGCGTTTATAGTTTACAATCAGCGTAAAATCTTGGCAGCCCGCATCGCGAAATTTATGGATGATATGCTCTAAAATAGGGTTTTCTCCAATGGGGATAAGCGGCTTTGGTAGTATTTTGGTATAAGGATACAAACGGCTGCCAAGGCCACCCGCCATAATAACAACCGGCATATCGCATTTATCGCGTTTGCTAAGCCCTGCCAAATCGCCTGCAAAAACCACATCGGCAATTTTGCCCTCTTCGTCAAGCAGGGGCAGTGCCTCTATACTGTTTTTTAAAATAAAACCACGCGCTTCGCTGCGGTTTGCTATTAAAAGGCTTTTGGGGCTGTAGTTGGCGGCCTCTTTTACAGGGGCCGATACATCTCCCCCGCGCAGGATAAACTTGCGCACATCACTATCGGTAAGCACCGCCTGCAACTGTCTTTGGGGCGCCACAAAGACAATGCGGCAGCCGGTATCGTTTAGGCATTTCATCGCCTCTAACACCGATATTTCCTCACTGATGATCAAATCGTCCAAATTCATGGGCGCCTCCTGTTTTGCATTGGCAATGCTTATTGGGCAAGGGATAAGATGGCCTGCGCCACCCTTTCCACCTGTTGTTTTGTAATATTGGTAGAGCAGGGGATATTTAAGATGCGCACACGGTAATCTTCTGCTTTTTCTGTTGCGTGTGCTTCGCATTTAACATAGGGCACTTGCTGATGAATAAGCCCCCAGATGGTGCGGGTTTGTATGCCCATTGTATGCAACCGCTTCATCAGCTCGTCGCGCTCCAGGGGGTAATTTTCGAGATACAGGCTATAGAACCAGTGGTTAGAACGAACCCCTTCGCGGAAAGGCAGGATGCGAAGGCCGTTTTTTCCATCCAACAGTTGTTTATACAGGTCATACATTTGCGTTTTATGCTCGATAAAGCCTTCCAACTGCTCCATTTGCGCCAAGCCCAAGGCAGCTTGCAGGTTGGTTAGCCGGTAGTTATACCCCACCTCATCGTGCAGATACTGCACTTCATCTGTTTTGGCCTGGGTAGAAAGGTGTTTTGTATGCAATGCCCAGTCGGGATGATTGGATACCACCATACCACCCGAGCCGGTTGTGATGATTTTGTTGCCGTTAAAGCTGTATACCCCTATATCACCCAGGGTGCCGGCCATGCGGCCTTTCAATTCACCCTCGGTATAATAGGTGCCCAGTGCTTCGGTAGAATCTTCGACTACTTTTAAATGGTACTGTTTGGCAATGCTCAGCAGGCGGGTCATATCGGCCATATTCCCAAACACATGTACCAGCAACAGGGCTGCTACATGGGCACCTGTTTTTTTATTGTACAGCGCACCCTCGCGTACTTCGCATTGGTTGGCGCAAAAATCTTCTACCGCGGCGGGGTCGATGCACAAAGAATCATCGCAGCCGATAAAAACAGGGTTGGCAAAACAGTAGCGCACCGGGTTTACCGCCGCAATAAAAGTAAGTGTTGGCACAATTACTTCTTCGCCTGGCTTTACGCCCGCCGCCAGCAGCGCCAGGTGCAAGCCCGCAGTACCGCTGCAACAGGCAACTGCCGAGGGCATGCCGGTATATTCGGCCAGCTTTTCTTCAAACCCGCCTACCTTACTACCGCCGGTAGACACCCACTCGCTTACCACCGCATCGTTTACATACTCTTTTTCGTTGCCCGAAAAATTGGGCACAGAGAGAGGAATAAAAGAAGAATCCATTTGTTTGCCTTTCTGCCGACTCTTTTTTACGAGCCGTGCAATACCTTATTATATCATTACCGGTACACAAATTAAAAGCGCACACGGCAGCAGTGGACACAGGTTAGCTTACGGGCAGCCGTTGTTATGCAAAAGAAAAACCAAGTTATCCATTACCGTTTTGTTTTGCAAAGGCTTTTACATGCCCTTTGCACATTTAGCCTTGCCCATCTATACAAGTATGCCGTTTAAATTTACTCGGCACTTTGCTGCCTGTTTTTTTCTATTTCGGCCTCTTTTTCTCGCTGCCATTTGCGGCTGGTGATTTGAGCGTATACATACCAGCCTGCATCCAACAGCCAGCGCAACCCGGCCGTTAGCAGGGCAGGCAGCACCAAAAGCATTGTTAGCCCTGCCCACCCGGGATTATAGTAAGAAAGCCACGAGGCAGGCTGGTTGATTTGTATTTCTTCAAAGTCAACCGCAATTTCGCGGCTGGCAGGGTCTAGCCGAATGGCGGCAACCTGTGTTCTGGGCAGGGTAAACAGGTAGCTTCCGTCCTCTAGTATTACGGGGCGCACCCATTTGTGTTCTCCAAACAAAAAATTGCCCGCTTCATCCACTTCTCCGGGGGCTACATAGTACAGCCCCACTTCGTATGGGTCATCGGCAACGCCATTTTTTGCATAGGTTGCTTTAAGGCGCACCGTGCGCACCTGCTGCCCACTTACATCCAAAATCATCTGCGGGTCTTCACTTACAGAAAGATAGGTGCCACCCGGCTGGATTTCTAAATCGACAACCGAAAAGGCTTCGGGCTGCAACATTTGATTGCTTAAGGTACCGCTGTTGCGTGCCAAAACATCGGTTACCAAAAACACTGTGCATACTATGGCCCACACCAATACTACTGTCCCATAGCAAATGACAAACAGGGGCAGGCGAAACTTTTTTTTAGGCTGTACAAACTCTTCTTTTACATATCCTGTCATACGGCTGGCACCTCCATTTGCACCGGCTGTAAAACAACGCCGCCCGATGCCTGCTGTACCTGATACAGCACCGTTTTGCTATTTTGCGCCTGGCTTAAGCCATCTGCAAACAGCTCTGCGTATGTATCTACAAACCATGGGCTTATGGTTTCGGCAAACAGATAGTCGCAGTTATTTTCTATCAGATAATCTGCCAGTTCCTGCGGTGTCATATAGCGTTTTACCGTTTTTCCCTCTGCCGTTAACACCGGGTTACCCGCGTCATCGGTCTCTGCTGTTTCTAGGTTGCCCACACCGTCTCCATTGCCGTAATCTAAAATGGCCGGCATCATCCGGTAATGGTAATGGAACCAGTACTCTCCGCCAATGTCTCTTGTGGAGACAAAAAAGATGCGGCTATTGGTATCTTCTATTGCTTTAAGCACACTGTCTGCCAATTTTTGCTCGTTGCGCATATCCTGATAAAAATAATCGGAGTACCCAATAGCGCTGTTTTGCAGCGGCAGTACCATGCCTGTGCGCAATAACATAAGCAGCGCCAGTGCCAGCATACCCCCGCTGGCACGCCCGTGTACCCGCTCTTTACACGCTGCAATACCAAGGCAGGCAACACCCGATAAAAACCACCCCACAAGGTAGGGGTACACATAGCGGTTATAGCTTACGGTATTAATGCCGTCTTCCCACTTCATAATAAGGCCATAGCTAAAGGTAAGCATTAGGTAATAGCCCGCAAAACCCGCGGCCAATAGTACAAACAGTACGGCAAAACGTCTGCGCCAGTGTTTGTCTTTTGCCAGTAAAACCGCCAGCAGATATATAGCGGCAATAATTGCAATAACCACAACAGCATTGCCCGCCATGGTAATTATGTTTTGAAAGTTGATTAAATTTTTCCACATTGCTTGGCGCACAATTGTAAACTGCTCTGTGGGTTGCTCTATGCCCAAAAGCATTGCAAAGCCTTTTACTGCCGCCTGCATGGGGCTTATATTGGTTTCTCCCGTTTGGCCTGTGGCTACACGTCTGCTTACCAGCACCGCTATATAGCGTGTCCATATTACATAGGGCAGGGCCGCACAAAGTAAAAAGCCCCCGCCGCGCCAAAGCCGCCCCGGCATGGTATAGCTGCCAGTATAGGGGCGCAGTGCCAGTTTTTTAGACAGTGTTTCTTCCGCGGTGGGTTTTTGGGCAAAAAACAACAAATCTACCGCCATACAGCCCGCCGCCACCAGGGCAAAAACCAGCGTGTTTTCTTTTACAAGTGCCAATGCCGCAAGCAGTATGCCCACCGGCCACAGCCGCGCTTTTTGCCGCCGCAGCCCAAAATAAACCGCCAACACCCCGCCAAACAGCATACCGGAGGGCAAATCTCCGTAGGCAGAAAGCCAGCCCTTGGTATTAAGCAGGTAGGGCCGCTCGTAAACGGTAAAAAACCAAGGGGTTAGCAAACCTATAAAGGCAACCGGAACGGCTACCTTATATTGTTTTGCCTGTATATGCCCAAACAGCGCTGCAATGGCCGCAATAAACAACAGGGCATAGGCCGTGTAAGTGCGCCATTCGGCATAGGGGCCAATAAACTGAAACAGGTAAGAAAGCAAAGGCAGAGTAGGCACCTGTGTAACCGGCCACCACCAGCCCGCCGGGGCCGTTGTGTACATTTGCCCATACACCTTCATCTGTTTTACGCTGGTGCCCCACTGGCTAAACTCGTCCCACTCGCTTAACATGGGCTGCCGCAGGCCAAAATAAAGCACCACAAAAAAAGACGCCACCACAAAAAAGCCCAATGCCGGGTTTAAAAGAGTGCGCCAGCGTTTGTACCCTTTTTTATGTGCCAGTGCAAAGGCTAACAGCCCCGCGCAAATAACAAACCATGCCAAACTGCCAATATTTAAAATGCCAAGCATGCCAAATACGGCCGAAAATAAAGCCGATGCACACAAAGCCAGCAAGGGCGCAAACCCCGCCGGCACCCGCCCTTTTAAAACAAAAAAGACAGTTAATGCCAGTACCGCTGCAAACGCCGCCCATGTACCCGCCATAAACCATCCCCCTTTCTTATTCTTCCAAAGGCTCTTCTTCTTTTTTGCCCTTAATTTCTTGTATCATATGCACTGCGGCAACACCTACCGCCGCCACAAAGGCCGGCAATGCAACCGCCGCCACAGCCGCCGTGCCGCCAAGGGCAAAATAGCTTGCCGCCGGGCGCTGCTGCAATGGCGTAAAAGAACCAAACTGCCATATTACGCCCCCGGCAGAATCGGGGTCTAACCGAAGCGCATACAGCTTATTCATCGGCAAATCGAAATACCAAGTGCCGTCCTGCATCTGTTTGGCCCACAGCTTTTTACTCTCGGTAAACGCTGGTTCTTCCCCCTGTTTTACCGGGGATGTTGTGTAATACAAAACCATTGAACCAATTGCTTTATTGGGGGTTGCCTGCACCGTAAGCCTGCTGGCATAGCCGCCATTTTTAAATTGATAAATAAGGTGAGGGTCACTGTCGGTAGAAACCATTTGGAACAATTGGGTGTTGCTTTGGTTTTCGCCGCGCTCTACCATACTGCCCCATTCAAAATCGGTTGCATGCAGTACCTGTGTTTGCCCGTTGCCGCTGTGCAGGGCATCTGCCGCCAGCCGCATAAGCCCGGTGCCCAAGTACAATACAAGCGACACCGCATAGCAAACCAATACCACAACAGCCTGCCATTTTATCTTTTTACGCAACATCCTGCTGCACCTCCTTTGGGGCCACCAAAGTAAGCTGACCATCCTGCCAGCTTAGGGCATAGTAACGCAGGCCGCCCTCGGCGTAAACGCCATCACCAGACCAATCGGGCAAGCCGTCTTCTGCCAATGGGCGCAGCATTTGCAGTGTGTAGGTATCGGTTATATCCAGCAAAATATGGGTACAGCCCGTGCTGTGCAAAAACTCTTCTAATTCTTTTGAGGTTGTTGGCACCTTTTCCACATAGGCGCTGTCCTCTCCGGGGGGAATCAAAGCCGCCGCTGTGGTGCCGTTGGGGCGGTCTTTTCCGCCGTACAAATATTCCAACTCGGCGGGTAACTCGTACGCAAAGAGATAAAACCGAAATGCATCGTCTCCCTGAGAAAGCAGGTAGACCTTATCTTGCGGGCGCATACCCTGCTGCATTACTGTTTGCGCCACCTGCTGTACGTTTATCCGCGCTGTATATACCGAGGGGCTTACGCTTGCAAAGTTGGCGGCGGGGTCTACCTTAACCACACACAGCCCCAGCAAAGCGCAGGCCAGCAGTATACTGCCGCCCCTTGCCACCAGTGCCTTGCGCCCCGCTTTTATACCCGCGGCAGCCAGCAAAACCAGTGCCAGCATTAACCAGCCAAACCAATAGGGGTAAATATAGCGATCGTAATCTTTTAAAATTTGCGCTTCTCCACCCTGCAAAATATAGGTGTACACAAATACATTAAAAATATAAAAAACGCCAAACCCTGCCGCCATACCTGCGGTGCAAACCACCACCCTGCGGCGGGCTTCTCCTTTTTGAGACAGTACAAACGCCAATGCAGAAATAACCAAAATAAGGATGAGCATGCTAAACCCGCTGCCCAACATCCACACCGGGCGTTTAAAAAACGCATCGATCATTTGCCCTAGCTGATGGCTGAAAAACTCGTCTTTACGCACGCCAAATAAGGCCATAATGCCTTGCAGCATCATTTCTACCATGCTGTAAGACTGGCCGCCCGCACCGATATTGCCCCTGTCTATATCCACTGTTTTAAGGTATAGCCACCACGAAAAGAAGGAAGCCAAAATAGCCAAAAGCCCCAAAAGGATGGATGCGACAGACGCTTTCCACCGGCGAAGAGGGCCAAAGCCCAGTGTTTTACGCTCGCAAAATACAATGTCTAGGCAGGCAACCACCCAAGCCACCAAAGCAAGGGCAAGGCCGATATCTTTTACTGCGGTAAGCGCCGCCAAAACGATAGAGAAAGGGATAAGCAGCCGCGCGCCTTTTTTGCCACCCGCAAAATACAAGCACAGCGCACCGCCAAATAGCGCGGCAAGGCTGCCATCTGCCATGGTAGAAAGATAGCTGTAGCTGATGCCGCTTGGGCGGGTGGCCTCAAATAAAAACGGAAACGCCACCAAGGTAAACAGCATAATTACCGCTGCGGTACGGCGTTTATCCAACAGGGCGCTGGCCGCCGAAAACGCCGCCATATAAATAAAGGTGTAGGAGGCAATAAAGGCATACTCACGAAAAGAAGAAAAGAAAAACTGTGTCATATAACTAAACACAATGAGCCCCGGCGGGTAGGAGGTAGCCCCAATATTGCCTCTGGCAATTGTATACAGTTGGTTTTCGTTTACCGTTATTTTGCCCGCTATGCCCCAAAACGTAAATTCGTCCCACTGGGTAAGCATGGGCCTTGTAACACAAAACAGTACCGCAAAAGCAAGCCCCGCCAGCAAAAAGAAGATAAGCCCCGGGGTAAACAGCTTATATATGGCGCGCCGCTCTTTATATACAACAAAGCCAAGCGCCAATGCGGCAGCCACATACCAAATCCACCCAAACAAGGGCAGCATATTTACCATGCCGCCCAACATAAACCATATAATAGCGGCCGAAATTACCGTTAAAGGCATTAAAGCCGAAGAGTACCGCAGCCAACGTGCAAAAAACAGGCTAAACACCCCTATAGAAATAAGCGCTAAAACCAAGCTCATTTGCGGCACCTCCTTACTTGTGTTTTTATCCTCTGTACAATCAACAAACTTTGTGGTTATGGCAGGCCAGGGCATAACGCGGCGCTTGCACGGCCAAACTGTATTTATAAATGGCCTTATTTACAAAGAGTGCCCTTGTGCAAACCAATGCATATACCTGCACTGGTTAGCACGCAGGGATAAGATTTACCCAGCCGAGCATATTGACAAGCTTGTGAGACCCCTCTAATGTAGGGAACCATTGCCCCACAAAATAACTTTGAAAAATGCACACTACCGCCACCAGCGCAACTCCTGCCGCAATCCACAGGGTGATACTTTCGGTGCGTACCATACTACCACCTTTATTGTCCGCAAGGCGGGGACGCACTGCCTTACCCAGCAGGATGCTGCCCAGCATAAACAGCAGCAAAAAGGCCGGCAAAAAGTACCGTGGCTGCAAATGGGTAACCATCATGCCGCCAACCCCCACCTGCATAACATAAATACCCGCCATTACCGCACCACCGTACAAAAGCGCCATTAGCCCAAGACCCACAGCACCGCCTGCGCGGGTATCGTCTTTTTGCTGTATACCCAGCGCCGAAGCCGAGCCCATAGAAAGCAGCCCAAGCCCGCTGATGAGCGGAATGCTTAAATCCATCCAGCCAAAGGTGCCTGTTTTAAACAAAAAGCCATCCTCTTGGTACAGGGTAAGCACCACACGGGATAAAAAAGCAAAGGGATTTTTTATAATGCCCAGCAATTGCGCCTTGGGGTCTGCATCGCCGTTGCCCCGTGGGAACTCGGCCGGGTTATACCCCACCCGCAAAAAACCGGCATCTATATAATTAGATCCTACAAACCATATTAGTAATGCCGCCGCGGCAATGCCCGCCGTACACAGCCAGGGGTTCCACTTGGTGCGCCACCGTGCTTTGGGCACCAACAAAAGTGAGGCCGCCAGCACAATGTTGTTTTGTTTAAGGTAGGTGGCAAGTACCACAGCTACCCCAAACAGCACCACATCCCGGGTATAAATTTCTGCCTTACAAAAATAACTTAGGGCTAAAAAGCACAGCGCAAGCATGGTTGCATCGTAAGAGCAGGAAGCCGCCATGTATAAAGAGATGGGCAGTAGGGCAAGCGCTATAAATACCCCCCTGTATTTGCTGCAATTTTTAAAGGTGATATAGCTGATAAAAGCATACAAGGCCAAATTGGCTATGCGCCCGGCATACAGTATGCCCAAGGCCGAAAATCCCAGCCCCCGCGCTATGGCCATTAGGGCCGCCTGCGGCAAAAACGGAAAAAGCAAAAAGTGGATAACGTCCTTTTCTGAATACGGTGTAACCTGCGTTTCGCTTTCAACTTTTTGCTGATAGCTTGCGATGTGGGCGGGAGTTAGCTCTGTTTCTTCACCCCCGTAGCGCAGCTCGTGGTTCATATTTGCGGGGAATTCCTGCACCAACAGGGTTACGTCCTGCGGATAGGTACGGCTTGCATCATAATTAAAATGCCCCTGAGAAATAGAATAGGCACGCAAAAAATGAAGCCCCTCATCCGGTACCTGCAGCGGTGCCGTTGCAAAAACAAAAATAAGCCCCAGCGCAAACACGCACAGGGCCGCTTTGGCGCTGATGGTTTTTACAAACCTGCTGATTAAAAAAAATGCCAGATACAGCACACTAGCCACAAGGGCAAGCCCCCCGGCAAACGGCAACATTGGCAGTTGTGTAAGATAAAAGGCAATGCGCCAATAGTAGGCCAGCATACCCGCCGCCGCCAAAACTGCCACGTAGCCAATGGCCCACGGCAACCACCGGGGCAGTTTGTTTTTAACTGCTGTTTGCTGTTCCATAGCACCTCTCAAAGCATTGTGCCGCGGGGATACCGCGGCATGCTGTTGCTTTTTTGCGTTTCTATTCCTGCCTCTGGCAGGGTTTTATACATTATATTGGTCTACCTTATATTCTTTTAAATTGCCGCGCACCCACTCTATCGTTTCGGCAAGGCCCTCTTCAAAGGTATAGGCCGGCTTCCAGCCGGTAAGCTTGTTTAGCTTTTCGGCTGTGCCCAAAAGGCGCTCTACTTCGCTTTTTTCGGGGCGCAGACGCTCTGTTTCGCACACTATCTTGGCATCGGGGTTAATTTGGCGTATCAGCTCGGCCGCCAAATCCCCTATCGATATTTCGCGCTGGGTAGCAATGTTTAGCTCTTGCCCAACGGCTTCTACACATCCGGCAATGCTTATAAAACCTGCCGCGGTATCTTTTACATAGTTAAAATCACGTGTGGGGTGCAGGCTGCCCAGGTGTATTTCGGTGCGACCCGCCAAAAGCTGGCTGATGATGGTGGGGATAACCGCACGGGCGCTTTGCCTTGGCCCAAAAGTATTAAAGGGGCGCACAATGGTTACAGGCAGCGCAAAGCTGCGGTAAAAGCTTTCTGCCAAACGGTCGGCCCCTATTTTAGTGGCCGAATAGGGGCTTTGCCCCTGATAGGGGTGATTTTCGTCAATGGGCACGTACTGGGCTGTGCCGTAAACCTCGCTGGTGCTGGTTACCAAAAGGCGCTTTGTATTTAAGTCGCGCGCAGCGTTTAGCACGTTTAAGGTACCTTTAATATTGGTATCTACATAGCTATCGGGAGAATGATAGCTAAAGGGGATAGCAATTAACGCTGCCAGATGATACACCACATCCTGCCCGGCCATGGCTTCGGCCACACCGTGCGAGTCGCGTATATCGCCCAAAAATACCTCTATCTCATTTTTCACTTCGGGGGCAAGGGTATCTATCCAGCCCAAAGAGCCAAACGAGTTATAGTAGCAAAAGGCTTTAACCTTGTGCCCTTTTTTAACCAATTCTTCGGTAAGGTGGCTGCCAATAAAACCATCGGCGCCGGTAACCAATACGCTGTCTGCCATCGTTTTGCCCCCGCTGTACTTGTATTAAAACACCAGCGTGCGGTGTTTTGCTTTATATCTGACTTAGTATACAATAGGCGCACCCTATTTTCAACCACGGCACGCTTTTGCGGGGGGCTATTTCTTTACAAACCATGCCCCGGTGGCTATAATGTTTTAGAAGTGTGGAAGTACGCCTTTTCTGCGCTAAAACCACACAAAGGAGGTTGCTGCATGCCGCAGTTTGCCGCTGCCACAGGTGTTTTAAGTGCCATTACCGCAAACTGGAACATGGGGTTTCAAACAGTGCATTTTCTGCTGTTTTTTCCGCTTGTTGTTTTAGCTACCTACCTTTTACCTGGCCGCCTGCGCCGGGCATGGCTGCTTTTGGCCAGCTATTACTTTTACTTTTTTGCAGCACCGCGCCATTTGCCAATTCTTATTTGCGGTACGCTGTTTTCATATCTGTTCTGTCGCCTGCTTAGCGCCGCCAAAAAACTGGCGGTACGCCGCCTTTTGCTTACTTTGGGCATTGTAGGCCTTGTGGGCGGCCTTGCCTTTTTTAAATACAACGCCTACTTTGAGCCTTTTTTTACTCCCTTATTTAAAAGCATCGGCCTTGCTTACAGCTCCGAGTACTTTTCGGTAGCGCTGGCCGTTGGCATTAGCTTTTACACTTTTACTGCCATTGGCAGCCTTATAGACGCCTACCGCGGGGATGTGCCCGCCGAAAAAAACCTGATTACCTATGCGTTGTTTTTATCCTTTTTCCCGGCGGTAAGCCAGGGGCCTATTTCTCGCGCCGGAGACCTTTTGCCTCAATTAAAAACAACACCCGCTTTTGACGCACAAAACACAATAAACGCCCTGCGGCAATTTGCCATTGGGTATTTTAAAAAAATGGCTGTGGCCGATACCCTTGCCATATATGTAAAGGGTGTTTACGGCACCCCGGATACACTGGCCTCTTACAGCGGCATTACCCTTATTATGGCGTCGATTGTTTTTATGATACAGCTTTACTTCGATTTTTCGGGCTATTCCGACATAGCCCTTGGCACCGCCCAAATTTTGGGCATACGCCTGCCGCAAAACTTTAACACCCCTTATTTTGCCACCAACTTTTCGGGGTTTTGGTCTCGCTGGCACATTTCTTTATCCAACTGGCTGCAAGACTATATCTTTACCCCTTTGGTATGGAGCCGATGGCCCGAAAAGCTGCCCTTTATTGGCAAAAAAATACAAAAACCGCCTGTGCTTACCTCTTTGCTTGCCGTATTTTTTGTATCCGGTTTATGGCACGGCAGCAGCATGCTGTTTGTTGTGTGGGGGCTTTTGCAGGCTCTTTTTCGTATTGGAGAAGAGCTGGTGCACCGTACCCTGGGCAAGCCCCGCAAAAAAATGCCCCTGCTTATGCGCATAGGCAAAACTGCACTAGTTTTGGTGCTGTGGTGCGAAAGCCTTGTTTTCTTTTCTGTAGGGCTGCTGTGCAAAGGCGGCACATTAAACGATGCGCTTTCTGCCTTAGTGCGCCAGTTTAGCGGTATTTCTTTTTCTCGCGCGGCAAGCGAGGGATTTTCCATCATCAAAACCGGCTTTTACGGAGATGACCGTATTGCCACGGTATTTATATTGTTTTGCCTTGTATGCACTGTACTGGCCTTTGTGGCCGATTGGGTGCAGTTCTTTAAATTAAAAGGTAAGCCCTTTGGCGGCGCGCTGGTGCGCCTGCGCCCCGCTTTGCGCTGGGGCATTTACTACCTGCTGTTTTTGTGCTGTTTTGCCGCCTTTATTATGCAAAGCGGCGGATTTGGCGGTTCCAGCTTTTTGTATGGAGGATTTTAAGCGATGAAAAGGATTCTTCGTGCAATTGCTCTTTTGTTTATCCCTATTTTTATGTATGCCGCTGTTTTTATTGTTTTTGAGCCCAACAATTATTTTGGCCTGCGCAAAGAAGCTACCGGCACCGATATTATGGCAGCCCTGCGCCAGTATGAAGCAAGCCCCCAGGACAGCATTATTTTAGGCGATTCTCGTTTGGCGAAATTAGACCTTGCCATTGCGCAGGAGCAAACCGGGCTTGACTACGCAAACCTTGCTTTTGGCGGGGCCGGTTTTAAAGAACAAATTGATATTTTAGAATGGGCAATAAACACCAACCCCAACTTAAAAAACGTTGTGTTTCAGGTAAGCTTTTACACCCTAAACGCCTCGTACAACCAAGACCGTATGGTGATACGGGCTTTAAACAACCCTTTGGTTTATATGACAAACCTTGGGTATAACCTAAACATGCTTACCAACCTGTATAACCACCTAAATCCAAACCTTACCCCCGGCGATGAGGCAGAAACCATGGACCCCGCCGACTATAAATATGTAAGCTACCTAAACCCCGAGGACGGGCAAACCTATACTGTAAGAGAGAAGCTGGCGTCTCATTTAACAGACGTGTATGGCCGCAGCAAGGGGTGGAAATTAAACACCGAACAACTGGAACGCCTGATGCAAATGATAGATGAAAACCCCGGCATACAGTTTTCCCTTGTTTTGCCCCCTGTTCACCCAGACCTGCACACCTTTATTACCGACCCGCTTGGGATTACAGATGCAATGCAGCCGGTACTTGAAGAACTGCAAAACAGCGGCGCTTTAGTGATTGATTACGAGTTTTCTTCCAGCAATTTGCCGGACACCGACTTTTTTGATCTTTTTCATTTGGATGAAAAACGCGGGCTGGACAAATGGACAACCGACTTGTTTAGTATGGTTGCGCAGCAGGAAAGGCAGGGCGCCTGATGGGACTGGATTTTTTAATTTTGTACGAGCACACCGTGCGCGAATACGAAAGCATTCTTCTTTTGCAGGAGGAAATGCGCCGCCGGGGATACTCGGCCGAAATACGCCAATTGCTGGACCGTAAAAAGCTAAAATACTTTACTTATAAAAAGCCCAAGGTATTGGTGGCAAGCTGCCTGTACGACGATGAGGGGCTAAACAGCCATGTATATAATAATGTAGGCAAACTAAACAAAGTGGTAAACCTGCACTGGGAGCAAATGCTTAGCGATACCCAAGAGGCCGAGCCGTGGTTTAACTTTAACGGCAATGCAAAAAAATGTGTACAAACCTGCTGGGGAGAAGAAACCCGCCAACGCCTGATTGACCATGATGTGCCGCCGCAAAATGCCCCTGTTACCGGCGCAGTGATGCTGGACTTTTTACGCCCGGAATTTAAGGGATATTATAAAGACAAGGCGCAACTTTGTGCTCAGCATGGTTTGGATGCCAGCCGCCCCCTTTGGCTGTATATCTCCAGTTTTGGATATGCCTCTATGGATGAAGCCGAGGTAAAAGAACTTTCTGACATGGCGGGCACCGATTTTACCCAGTTTGCCGCCGTAAACCGCAGCAGCATGGCGCAAACGCTGGATTGGTTTGACCGCTACCTTACCGCCAACCCTACCGTGCAGCTTGTATACCGCCGCCACCCCAGCGAGTGGAACAGCCCCGCTTTGGCAGAGCTTGAAAAAAAGCACGAGGGATTTCATGTTATTTTTGAGGACAGCGTAAAGCAGTGGGTGGTTGCCGCCGACGAAATTTTGATTTGGATGAGCACCGCCATTGCGGAGGTTTACTTTGCGGGCAAGGGCTGCCGTGTGCTAAGGCCAGAGCCTATACCGCACGAATTTGACCCTGTGATTTATAAAGACGCGCAGTATGTTACCACCTATGAGGGGTTTGCCTCTTTGGCGGGCAAAGACGCCGATTTTCCTATAAAGCCTGCCATTATTGAGGGCTATTTTGATAAAGGGGAACGCGCCGCTTATTTGCGCATGGCCGATTTGCTAGAGGGCGTACACAAAAATCCGCCGCGCGATTTGCCCTTTAGCGGCACTTTTAAGCCCCGTTTTAACCTGCTTAAATTTTTTGCCCTTTGGGGGATTCATATTTTCCACGCCCTGCGGTTTAATCCCGCTCGTTTGCAAAAAATACTGCCCGACTTTGCCGCCTTTGCCGGACGCATCTATGGCTATATAGACAAAGCCTATGTGCCCAAAGCTAAAATTGAAGAAATGCGCAAGCGCATTAAACAATTTGTAAAATAGTTTTTGTTTAGACAACAGTTTTACCCCTGCTATTGGCAGGTTAGGCCCTTGTTTGTTATCTAAACGAATAACTATATTGTTCATGTTTTACTACTCCGCTTATTATGTTTTAACTTTCTTATCACAAAAGGAGAAAGCCATGCCCTCTGTTTCTTCAAAAAAAGATGATAGCGCCAAAGGTTTTGTTGGCTCTGTTGTTAAGTTTTCTATCCCCACCTTTATCAATGTGGGGCTTTTGGGCATAGCCCTTATTATTCAGCTTGGTATAGACCCCGACATTATGGGGCCAGTGGGCAACTTTATCAACTGGACCAACAGCTTAATGACCATTGTTGTGCTGGGACTAGACCAAGCCCTTATCCGTTTTTACAACGAACCCCCTAAAGGCCTTGACTCTAAGGGGTTGTTTCGACTTTGCTTTTACTTTTCTTCTACTTTTTTGCTTATTGCAGGGCTTATTGGCAGTGTGTTTTTTCAAAATGCGCTGGCAAAAATACTTGGCATAGGCTCTTTGGGAGAATGGACCGTTCCGCTTCTTTTTTTAAACGTCTTTTTCTATTTGATCGCCCGCTATTTTAATGTGATGTTTCGCATGCAGATGAACGTGCTTTGGTACGGGGTTGAAACCGTACTTATGCAGTTTTTTTACAGGCTATTTTACCTGTTGGGTTACTGGTTTAACAATCCCATGCGCTCTATGATGTTTTGCAGTGTACTGGGCCTTGCCACCTTGGCACTTGTGCTTGTTGTTATGCAGCGCCGTACCATTAAGCCCAAAATTGCCGAATTTAAAAGCAGCACCTACAAAAAAATACTGCCCTATGCGCTGGCCATTGCCCCTACCGGCATTTTGTATACCCTTAACTCCTCTGTTATTGGTTCTTTTTTATTAAACGCTTTAGGCAAGGGAGCCAACGGCATTTACAACAACGCCTATACGCTCTCTAACGTTGTTTCTATGATTCAGCTTGGGTTTGCCGCCTTTTGGGGCGCTTATGTGTTTGAAAATTATAAAACCCAAAAAGAACACATTATGAAAATGCACGATATGCTTAACCTTGCCGTATTGGTATTTTTTGCCTTTCTTATAGCTTTTCAGGATATCATTTTTATTATTTTTCCAAAATACAGCGAGGCGCAAACCATTTTTCCGCTTATGATGTTGGCCGCTGTTTTTACCATACTTTGCGAAACCACCGTGTACGGCAACGCCATTGCAAAACGTCCTATTTTTGATACCATTGGCATTGGGTTGGCATTTACGGTAAACGTTGTGGGCTGTGTTTTGCTGGTTACCACTTTTGGTTTTGGGCTTACCGGGGCTGCCATTGCATTGGCACTTGGAAATGGGGCTATGTACATTATGCGCACTATTACGGCGCAAAGGCTGTACCGCACCATACGCACCCCTGCCAAAAGCATTGCCGCCATTGTGCTTGCCGTTGCTCTTACTGTTTTGGGCACTATTTTTGCAGGCCAGTTTTTGCTTAAATTGCTGTGTTGCATAACCGCTTCTATTCTTTATTGTATTATGTACCGCAAAGAGCTTATTCGCGGTTGGCGGCTGATATTGTCTACCGTGCGGGGCTTGCTACATCGTGCTTAGTCGTGCTAAAATAAGTTGTTTGAGGCGCAAACGCCGCGTGACGAGGTAATTTGAACTGCCCGCCACAACAATAAGGAGGATTTGTAAAGTGAAATACTGCACCAAATGTACCATGCCGGATACACGTCCTGGCATTTCCTTCAACGAAGAGGGCGTTTGCATTGCATGCCAGCATTACGAAGCACGCAAAAACGTAGACTGGGATGCCCGCTGGAAAGAATTTGAAGCGCTTTGCGATAAATACCGTGGCTGCAATGGCCCCGGTGGTTACGATTGCGCTGTTGCCTGCTCTGGCGGCAAAGACAGCCATTTTCAGATTTATGTATTAAAAGAATTAATGGGCATGAACCCCATTCTCTTTTCGGTAGAGGATAACTTTCCAATGACCGAGGCCGGAAAACACAACCTGCGCAATATAAGCGAAACCTTTGGCTGCACCATTATTTCTTGCAAGCCAAACATTAAGGTACAAAAAACCCTAATGCGCAAGTTTTTTGAAAAATTTGGCAAACCCACCTGGTATGTAGACAGGTTGATTTATACTTTCCCCTTGCATATGGCGGCCAAATTTAACGTGCCCATGCTTTGCTATGGAGAGAATGTGAGCTTTGAATACGGCGGTTCTGCCGATGTGGAAACTTACAGTGCCAAAGGCCAGATAGAAAATGGTGTTGCCGTGGGTATGCCCATGGAAGAACTGTTGGGTGATGGCGTTACCGAGAAAGATCTAAGCCTTACCCTTGCTCCCTCTGCCGAGGAACTGGACAAGCTGGATCCTTTCTATCTTTCTTACTTTATGCCCTGGAACTCTTATAAAAACTATCAACTGGCTAAAAGCCGTGGTTTTCATGATTTGACCCACGAATGGGACCGCACCCACCATGCCGAAAATTTTGACCAGATTGATTCTCGTGCATACCTTGTGCACTCTTGGTTAAAGTATCCCAAGTTTGGGCATGCCGCCGCCACAGACTACACCGCACGTTATATCCGTTACGGATTTTTGACCCGCGCAGAGGCCCTGCCGATTATTAAAGAACGTGACGGCGCGCTGGACCCTCTTTGCGTAAGGGATTTTTGTGAGTTTTGCGGATACTCTGAAACCGAGTTTTGGGCTGTTATAGATAAGCTGTATAACCCGGATATTTTTGCAAAAGACGAATTTGGGCGTTGGAACCTAAAGCACCCGATTTGGGCTGAATAATATATACAAACCTGTGTAAACTGGGGAGCTTTACACGGGCTTAAAAAGTTTTTACTGGCTGTTTTTGCTTAAAACTGCTTTGTAGAAATATATAATGATCTGAGGAGACGAAAAAATGACAAGTATCGAATTTATCAATTTTATGACGCAACGTGGCGGCACCGGCGCAGGCAACATGAACTGCGCTGCCTTTAACGGATACCCTTTTACTGCTGTTTTTGGAAAAGGAGCCGCTGGGGGCAAAACTGTAGTGTACCTCAACATGGACCTTACCCCCGCACCCAAAGGCAAATTTATGCGTGAGCTGATTGCCACAGACGGCGCACATTTGCAAAACATTACCAACAACAATTCATCTGGTTTTGCAAGCCTGCGCATTACTGTAAAGGCAAACAACGGTGTTGAATTTGCCGCCGCATTTGACAGATTTTTGGTTACCGTTACCGGTATGGCCCAGCGCGATGGGCTATATCCCTCTCCTGCCTGCCCCATTTGCAAGCAGAGCGACTGTGATTCTTACGGCTTACAGGGTGCTATTTACCGCCCTGTGCATGCACAGTGTGTACAAACCACTGCTGCCCAAAAGCACTTAAAAGCAGAAAAGAACCTGAATGAGGGCAACCGTGGCCTTGGTATTATAGGTGCTGTTTTGGGCGCTGCCGTGGGTGCTATTCCGGCTATTTTATATTATGCTTTCTTTGATACCATTTATATCTACCTGTTTGCTTTATTGTGCGCTTTAGAGCCTCTTTGCTCTTATTACGGGTATAAGTTGTTTCGTGGTAAATTGGATAGAGGTGTATTGCCCGTTATCATCGCCACCTCTTTGCTTGCTATCCCTTATATGGTATACGGCACGGTTGCTGTGGTTTTTTACAGCAAAGGCTACACCCCGCCAAACTTTTTTGAAATTTTCGACTCGACATTGTCGGGTATTTTTGGCCAGATAGCCATTTTTGTTGCTTTGGGCTTTTTTATTGTGGCAGGTATTGTTACCCGTACTGCCAAAGGCGATATTAAGGATGCATTAAGCGCTGCTCAAAGCCTGCGTCCCATCCAACCTTTCCCGGGCAGCGGTGTGCCCGTAATGGCTGCTATGCCTGCCGGTGTTGCACCTGCCGCTGTACAGGCAACACCTATACAACCCCAGGTGGTTGCTGCTGTTCCCCCTGTTTCGGCCGCTCCGGCTTCTGCCGAAGTACCTGCTGCCACCAGCCCTGCCGAAAAAACACCTGAATAACTTTTATTATTACAGATGTATAGTATACGGCCGTTCCGCCACGCGGGCGGCCGTTTATTTTTAAGCAAAAGGAGGCCCTTTATGGACGATTACAAAGACCCTATTTTGCCCCCACAGCCTGATTTACCAGAAACCCCGGTGCAGGATGACCCCACCGCCACAGCGCCGCCAGCCGGATTTTTTGGCGGATATGCCCCACCTCCTGTTGCCCCTTACAACGAGGTGTTTTCTCCTGCATTGCCTGTATATGCAACAGAGGCGGCTGCGACACCAAAGAAATCTGGCGGGGTTTTGTATTTTTTAAAAGTAGTTCTTTGCCTGTTGCTTATTGTATTACTTATTTTTACCACCGTGTTTATTTCAACCGCCGGTGGTGCTATTTCTCAGTTTTTTAATGTTCCGTCGGTAACCACAAGCGCGCCCGGAGACACTTTCTCTGTCATTTATGTTGTAGGCACCATTCAAAACACGGGCAGCTCCAGCGGCACGTACCAGCATCAGGCCACGGTAGATTATATTAATACTCTTGCCAAAAACGAGGGCGACAAAGGCATATTGCTGTATATGGATACCGGCGGCGGCACCATGTACGAAAGTGACGAGGTTTACCGCGCACTGGCAAATTACACCGCCACCACCGGGCGGCCGGTATGGGCCTACATGGCCTCTACCTGTGCCTCTGGCGGGTATTACATTTGTATGGCTGCCGATAAGTTGGTTGCAAATTACAACACTACCACCGGCTCTATTGGCGTATACATTGCCTTAACCGACACCAGCGGTTTGTATGACAAACTGGGTGTACGCACCGTTTTGGTTCGCTCGGGCGAAAACAAGGGCATTGGCGTAACCGGAACCGAAATTACCCCCGAAAATGAAGCCGTATACCAAAGCATGGTGGATGAAAGCTACGAAACCTTTTTAGGCTTGGTTGCAAAAGGGCGTAATATGGATATAGCCACTGCGCGCCCCTTGGCCGACGGCCGCCCCTATACCGCAAATCAAGCTTTGGAAAACGGACTTGTAGACGAATTATCGGATTGGGATACCACTTTGGAAGATTTTAAAACCCTTACAGGTGTATCTCCCTTTTACACACGTTTTTCGCAAGCTACCGGCTTTAGCAGTTTGTTTGGCGAGGTAGCGGACGTCCTGCCGAGGGGCGAGAACGAAACCCTGTACCGCATGGCACAAGAACTCGAAGAGCTGCCCTATGGTGTGCCTATGGTGTACGCCGATGGGCTTACTTGGTAGGCTTTGCTTTAATACACTTATCCCCGGAGGAACTATGGGCTGTATTGGAAATGTTTTATGGTTTATTTTTGGCGGCCTCGGCATGGGGCTTAGCTGGGTACTGACCGGCTGCCTTTGGTGCATTACCATTATTGGTATACCCATTGGCAAACAATGTTTTAAAATGGCCGGGCTTGCGTTTTTTCCGTTTGGCAAACAGGTACTGTACGGCGGCAGTACGCCCAGTATGCTTGCCAATATTTTGTGGATTGTGTTGAGCGGCTGGGTGCTTGCACTGGAAGCCGCACTTGTGGGTATTCTTTTTTGCATCACCATCATCGGCATCCCCTTTGGCTTACAGTGTTTTAAGCTGGCAAAACTATCGTTAATGCCTTTTGGCACCTCGGTTTTATAAAGTAGAATTATAAAAAGCAATGCCTGTTTTGGCATTGCTTTTTATTTTTGCATATGAAAAATGCTTTGTACCCCCTTGTACGCCTTTACTTATGGTTTTTGTATGCTATAATTTGCTTTAACTTAAAATGGCCTAAGGAGAAGCCCATGCCGCACATTGGTACACAAAAAATTGAAACAGAACGCCTTATTTTGCGCCCATTTTTGCCGCAGGATGCAGAAGCGGCCTTTTTAGGCTGGACAAACGACCCCGAAGTGGCACGATGGATGCGTTGGGAACCACATAAAAGCGCCGAAGAAACCCTTGCCGCTATAAACCGCTGGGTAGCTGCCTATCAAGACCCTACCTACTACCACTGGGGCATACAGCGCAAAACAGACGGAGCCTTGATGGGTGCCATTGGTATTTTTACCGCCGGAGAAGAAAGCTCTTTGGCAGAGTGGGAACCCGGCTACTGCATTGGGCAGGCCTATTGGGGCAATGGCTATACACTGGAGGCGTTGCAGGCAATTTTAAACTTTTTTATAAATGTCACCGGCATTACCAGTATTGGGTGCAGCCACGCAGAGCAAAACCCTGCCAGCGGTAAAGTAATGCAAAAAGTCGGGTTTGTCTACCATTCTCCCTGCATCTGCCACCGTTTAGACGGCAGCCCTATGCCCAGCCTGTATTATTTGTATAATCCATCTTAGTTTTACTATATGTAAATAAAATGCCATAAAAAACAACCCCCTTTTGCCATACGATAGGCAAAAGGGGGTTGTTTACTTACTTTAAGTATCACCATGCTTTTTACACATGCTGTTTGCTTTTAAAGTTTAAACGCAGCTGTATAGCAAATTAAGTTTTGCTTCTTTTAAAATTCTTCGTAAATGGCGGGGTCTTGCGCGCGGGTGCGGCCATCTGCACGGGTAAGCTTGCCGATGGTTTCCATCTCCTGCGGGGTAAGGGTAAAATCGAAAATATCGAGATTATCCCGCTGGCGCTGCACGGCAGATGCCTTTGGAATGGGAATACACCCCATTTGCGTATGCCAGCGCAAAATAACTTGTACTACGCTTTTTTGTTGCGCTACGGCAATTGCCTGCAACTCCGGCAGTTGGGTAAACATTTCGATGGTTCGGCCAAGCGGGCTCCAAGACTGGGTTGCTACGCCATTTTGCGCATCCCACTGGCGCTGCTGCTGTTGAGAGAAAAAGGGATGAAGTTCTATTTGGTTAATGCTGGGCAGCACACCGGTTTCTTTTTTAAGCCGTTCCATATGCTGGGGTAAAAAGTTGCATACACCTATAGAGCGTATAAGCCCCCAGCGTTTGGCATCGATAAGAGCCTGCCATGCTTCTACATACAGGTCTTTACTGGGGTTTGGCCAATGGATGAGGTACAAATCGTAGTAATCCAGCCCTGCCCTGTACAAAGACTCTTGAATGGTGGTAACCGCCTTTGCGTATTCGTGGTGGCGCCCCGGCAGTTTGGAGGTAATTAGCAGTTTATTTCTTGGCACGCTGCTGCGCTTTACCGCCTGCCCTACCGCACCCTCGTTTTCGTAGTTAAAGGCAGAGTCTATAAGCCTGTAGCCAACATCTATGGCGCTGGTAATTGCGTTTATGCCTGCGGCACCGTTTAGCCTATATGTGCCAAAGCCTATCATGGGCAGTACAAGGCCATCGTTAAGCGTAATATTTGGTACTTTCCCCTCCATACAAACTCCTTTATATGCACATTATTTTGGTAGCTGCCTTTATTTTTTAGTATCCTCAACGGGTTTGTTCGGCTGCTGCAAAAAGGGGCTGTACATCATCATGGCATGGTTTTCTGCAACAAATTCTTCTTGCAAAACCTCGTTACAATCGTTGACAACCCAGCGGTATAACTTGTTGTGGCGAGAAAACCCGCCCCAATACTCCGGCTTCATCACATGGTCTTTTTCAAAAACTTCGTAATGCAGCTGGGGTTTTTGCTGGCAACGCCACTCTGCCTTTAAAAATGTTTCGCCAACCTCGGCGCATAGCTGAAAAGGCTGCCGGGTATTGTTTTGCACCATCAAATCCCGGTAGGGATAAAAGCAGGTTGCCCCGCTGCCAAAAGGCCGCGTGCGGGAAGAATCGGGAAAAACATCGTACCCGTGCCTGTACCGCTCTACCACTGTTAGGGGTGTGTGCAGGCTTATCCAATACAAAAGGTTAGAAAGCTGGCACAACCCGCCCCCTATGCCGGGCCCAAATCGACCCGATAAAAGCACCATGCCCTCTACATAGCCTTTGCGGCGGGTGGGATTGCCTATTGTTTTCCAGTAGCTAAAGGTTTCGCCGGGGTACAGCATCAGCCCGTTTATATTGGGCACCGCTATTTTTAAGTTGGCTATTTTGTTGTACTGGTACCACATATCCACATCGCGCAGGCGGCGCAAAAGGGGAGATTGATGTGCAAAGAAACTATGGGGCAATTGCTTGTTACTTACCTTTTTTGCAAACTTAAACCGCCCGCTGTGCCACAACATATACCGCATTGCCGTATAGTACGTTTTACCGGCCAGCAGGCGCAAGCGCCCCCGCTTTTTTGGTTTCAGGTCATTTGTCTGCTGCATTTCGTTCTCCCTATGGCAAACGTTTACCGCATTTTAAATTACCCTGTACCTGCACTTTACAATTATACCAAATACATTGCACGCAGTTGCTCGGCTTCTTGTTTTGTTACGCCAATGCCCTCGTACACATAATTGCTAAAAGACCCATACATTTTATCTGCCACATCGTAAGCAGTTTGTATAAAGCTGGGTTTTACAAGCAGGCCCATTTCAATGGCTTCCAGTTGGCTTTGGGTAGCGCCCTGTTCTTTAAACAAGGCTAGTGTACGCTGGTTTTCTTCTTTACGCATCTCGTTGGTGCGCAGGTAATCTTCGTTAATAGATTCTCTTGTGGCACCCAGCAGGGTAAGGATGATTGCGGCAGACATGCCCGTGCGGTCTTTACCCGCATAACAGTGGAATAATACCGCGCCTTCCTGCTGCTTTAACAATGCATCCACCAAGTATCTAAACTCCTGCCGTGCCTCTTTATCTTCCACCATCAGGCGGTAGCAGTTTTGCAGGTAGCTGTCCATCTTTTCTGCGGCAGTAAACCTCTCCATATTTTCGAGGCTGGAGCTTTGGTTTGCTTCTTCCTTCATAATATCTAGGTTGATGTACGCCACGCCCTCGGGCAGTTCATCGGGTGTTTTTTTTATTTCGTCCTTGCCGCGCAGGTCCACCACTGTGGCCAGCTTATACTCGTTTAAAAGGATTTGCTTATCCTCATTGGACAAGCCGCTCATCTCTCCGCCGCGCAGCAGGCGGGCTGCTTTTACACGGCGGCCATCGGCCACGGGGATACCTGCCAAATCTCTAAAATTGGGGGGTCTTTGCGGGGTTTGCATTCCATTATCTCCTTACGGTTTTTTGTTTGTTTTTTCTTTCTATATCATACACTTTTAGGCATTTTGCCGCAAGTATACCCTCCTTTTTTACGCCGCAAATAGCGTTGACGCGGGCCGTTTGGTTCTGTACAATAAAGGGTACCACCGCGGCGCCCTTTAGCGGCGCTACTGCCTTGTTTTGAAAGGAATATATGGAACAAACTACAAAAGACAATGCAATTGCCTTTCCTGGTGCCGAAGATTTGCCCGTGGAAGAAACCCTTTTACCCGAAGACGACGAAGGCCCTGCCAAAGCGATACTTTTGGGGCTGGATTTGGGCAAATATGATGCCGAGCGCAGCATGGCCGAATTATCCGCCCTTGCCGAAGCCGGGGGATATGTATCGGTTGCGGAGCTGCTGAAAAAACGTGCCGCTCCCAAAGCGGGCACAGTGCTGGGCGAGGGCCGCCTTGCAGAGGCACGCCTGCTGGCCCAAAACCTTGGAGCCGAAATTGCAATATACGATGGCGAGCTTTCGGGCAGCCAGATACGCAACCTAGAAGATCGGCTTAAAATTGCAGTGATGGACCGCACCATGTTAATATTGGACATTTTTAAAAGCCGGGCTGTTTCCAGCGAGGGCAAGGTGCAAACCGAGCTTGCCCTTCTGGAATACCGCCTGCCCCGTTTATCCGGCCTTGGCAGCAGCCTTTCTCGCCAGGGCGGCGGTGGTGGCGGCAGTGGCGGCGCAAGGCGCGGCGGCGGTGAAACAAAACTGGAATATGACCGCCGCTATATACGCAGCCGTATCTCTATGTTAAAACGCCGTCTGGCAGAATTGCAGGCCCGGCGGGAGGAAAACCGCCGCAGCCGAAACAAAAGCGGTGTGCCTGTTGTGGCGCTTGTTGGGTATACCAACGTGGGTAAATCCAGCCTTGTAAACGCCCTTACCGGCAGCGACATTGGCGCGGCCGATATGCTGTTTGCTACACTGGACCCATCGGCACGCCAAATGGTACTGCCCGATGGCCTGCACGCCGTTATGATTGATACGGTAGGCTTTGTTTCTCGCCTGCCCCACAATTTGGTAGAGGCCTTTAAAAGCACCCTTGAAGAGGCCAAATATGCCGACTTACTGCTGCTGGTGTGCGATGCTGCCGACCCCGAATCTGCCGAACAACTGCGTGTTACCTCTGAGGTTTTACAAAGCCTTGGCGCAGACATTGCCCCGCGCATTACCGTGTACAACAAATGCGACGCCATGCCCGGATTTGTGCCGTTTGACGCAGCGGCCATTGTGGTAAGTGCCCACACCCGGCAGGGGCTGGATGTTTTGCAAAATGCCATTAGCACAAAACTGGCAGACCGTGTGCGCCGTGTGCGCATTTTACTGCCCTACGATAAACTTGCGCTGGCAGATTCTTTACGACGTTACGGCAATGTAGACACAGAAGAATACCGGGACAACGGCGTGTATTATGAGGCCACTGTTGAAGCCCCCCGCGCCCATTTGTTTGAGCCCTACCTTGTATAAAAACTGGTTTAAGTTAGCGTAAAAAGCGCCCTTTCTTTTAAAAAAGAGAGGGCGCTTTTGCTTTGAATTTTGTATAGTATTGTTCTTCACCTAATCTTCACACAGGCATCAACCACAATTCAGCCACCAGCCTTAATTAATACACAGGTGCGGGTTATAGTACTGGATAGAATCACCGCATATTGCGTACAACGGAGGGGCACCGAATGGAATGGTTGAAGTTTTTAAAGCACAACAAAAAAGAGATAGACAGTGATGCGTCGCCAACTGCCGACGAGAATGCCGAACAGGACACCGAGGGCGCTTACGAACCGACTTCTTTAAAAGAAGAAAACGGGGATACCCCCCTAGAAGCATTAGACCCCCATTCGGAACTGCTGGCCGCCATGGGCGGCGGCAAAAAAAAGAAACGCCGCGCAATAAAAATAGTGGCTGCTGCGGCCCTTGTTGTGGCTGCTGGCACAGGTATTTTTATTTGGCAAAGCACAAAAAGCAATTCTTTGCAGGCGGCAAGTACCGCCGCCTATAAAGAAACCACAGTAGTAAAAGGCAACCTTACCGTAGGCGTTACCGAAACCGGTACCGCAAGCATTAACACCCAAAACGTAACCGCCGCCTATACCGCCTCTATTACCGAAGTATATGTTAAGGCCGGGCAGCAGGTAACCGAGGGTGACCCCATTGTAAAACTGGATACCACCGATGTGGATACCGAAATTAGCAAACTACAACTGGAGTATGATAGCGCCCGCATAAAATACAATAGCACCCTGCTGGAACAAGAGAACGCAAAAACCACCGCCGAATATACCTACGCGCAAAACCAAGCAAAGGGAACCACGGCGCAAGAAACCTATAACAACACCCTTGCTAAGCTGGAAAACGCAAAAACCACCGCAAAAAGCAATTACAGCGCGGCAGTAACGCAAATTTCTACCCTTACCACCTATTTGCAAACCAACACCATAAAATCCACCGATGGACTGACTGGCGACGAATTAACAAACACCGTTGCCAAAAACAAAGAGATACAGGAAAACCAAGAAAAACTTACCAGCCTGCAAAACAGCCTTGCCGATTTGCAGCTTAAAATAAACGAAGCCGATGTTGCGTATACTTCCGGTTCTTTAGAAGCCGGGGAGACTTACAGCAAATCGATTAACGACTACAACAACAGCCAAACCATTTACAACAATGCCATTGCGCAGGCAAACAACACCATCTCCAGTGCAAAGCAAAGTATGGACACCGCTTACGATGCCTTGCAGGACGCAAAAGACTCGATGGGTGACGGTATTATCACCGCCCCCTGCACCGGCCTTGTACAAAGCATAACTGCATTGGTGGGCGATTCTACCAATCCGCAGCAGGCCATTGCCGTTATTACCGATGCCAGCGTGGCCTACGTAAGCGTATCCATCTCGCAGGATGACATTGCCGATATTGCCATCGGCAAAGCCGTAAATATTTTGTTTGAGGCTTACGAAGAACAGTACACCGGTACGGTAGACAGCATATCTACCACACCCGCACGAGAAAACGCCAGTACCGTAAGCTATACCATAAGCATTTTGGTAAACGGAGATGTGTCTAAACTATACAACGGCATGACGGGCGACGTTACCTTTATTACCAAAGAGGTACAGGATATTTTATACGTGAGCAATAAGGCTGTTTACACAGAAAACGGCGTCCAGTACGTAAAGCTTAAAGCGGACGACGGCAGCTTTGTACCCACACAGGTAACCACAGGCTTTAGCGATGGCCAAAACGTTGAAATAAGCAGCGGGCTTGCCGAGGGCGATACCGTTATTATAGAAAGCCAGGTGAACCCCTCTTGATTTTTAGCGAAACCGTTCGGCTGGTATTTATAAACCTGCGCCAAAACAAGTTTAAGGTTTTGCTTACCAGCCTTGGCATTATAGTAGGCGCCGCCACCATTGTGCTGGTAATTGCCATTGGGCGAGGCGGCCAGGCCGATGTGGCCGACCAGTTTAAAAACCTAAATGCCGGTGCCATAGATATTACCTATACCTCTGCACAGGGCAGCGGCGGGTTTGGCGATATGTTTTCGGGCGGAGGCGGCATGCCTTCGGGCGGGGGCGGTACTATGCCCTCCGGCGGTGGGGGCGGCGGGGGTGGTGGAATGACCTCCGGCGGAACCATGCCCTCGATGGATTCGGGTTTTCCGGGGGGCAGTATGCCGGGTTTAAGCGATATTCTTACACAAAACGAAGAAGCTGCAACCCTTACCGCCGAGGATGTAGATGATATAGAGATATTTGTGCCGGGTATATCTTCGGCCACCATTTATGTTAAAACCACCACCGCTGTTTCGGGCGGAGATTTGGAAGAAGACACCGATTATACCATTGCGGGTGTTAAAAGCAATTATGCCGATATGAGCAACCTTACCCTTGCCGCAGGCAGTTTTATTACCGATGAAGACGACGAAAACATCAATAAATCTGTAGTGCTGGGCTACCAGGCTGCCATAGATATATTTGGCAGTGTACTTACAGCCTACGACAACACCCTTTACATTGATGGTGTGCAGTATGTTGTAAACGGCGTATTAGAGCAAATGGGAAACGTGGCCTCTGGCATTAGCCCCGACAGCACTGTGTTTATCCCCTATGCTACCGCCCAAAAATACATATTGGGGGCAGATGTTTCGCCCACCATTACCGCCATTGCAACCGAAGTAAGCGAGGTACCGGAGGCCATAGAGAATATAGAAAGCCTGCTGTCCTCCAACTATCCAAACTCTACCTTTACCATTACCGATGCCGGCAGCACCATGGAGGCCGCCACCAGCAGCGCCAATACCCTAAGCTACCTTTTAATTGCGGTGGCCAGCATTGTTTTTATTGTGGGCGGTATAGGTATTATGAACGTAATGTTTGTTTCGGTTAAAGAGCGCACCGGAGAAATTGGGGTGCTAAAAGCTTTGGGGGCCGGTAAAAAAGATATATGCATAGAGTTTTTAATAGAAAGCAACATGATAAGTACGCTGGGCGGCCTGCTTGGGGTGGCCATAGGTTTTGCAGCCGTACCCCTTGTAAACATGGCCGGTATGCGGGCCGTACCAAGTGTGGCAGGCGCCGTACTAGCGCTGCTGTTTGCCATTGTAACCGGCACGGTTTTTGGCATTTATCCAGCCATAAAGGCATCGGCATTGGTGCCAATACAGGCATTAAACCAAGAATAATTTATTGGAGGCACTTACAATGAAAACACTAAAATGGCTTTGCGCCATATGCGCTGCCGCCGTTTTGTTTACGGCTTGTTCTTCTGCTTCATCGTCTTCCTCTTCTCTTGCACAGGACGAGTACGAGGTTTACGGCACCGTTACCTCTATTGCGGGCAACGAGATTACCCTTGCCGTGGGTACCCTGCAACAGGGTGGCGGTATGCAGCAGGGCGATGGCGAAGACCGCAGCCGCCCCGATATGCAGGGCGGCGAAGCACCCAGCGGCGATTTTTCTTTACCCGAGGGAGCTGAGCTGCCCGATGGCGCAAGCTTTCCACAGGGTGGGGAGGCCTCCGGCATGCCCCAGGGCGGACGGCCCGATGGAGAAATGCCCAGCGGTGATTTCTCTTTGCCGGAAGGAACCGAAATGCCCGACGGCGCAAGCTTTCCGCAGGGTGGCGGTGGACAGGGCGGCGGACAAGCTGGGGGCGTAACCCTTACCGATACAGGCGAAACCCTTACCCTTACAGTACCGGTGGATGTGCCCGTAACCATCTCTGGCAACGAGGATGTAACCACCACCTTTAGCAAAATTGCAGCAGACAACATCCTTAAAATTACCCTGCAAAAAACACAAAGCGGAGAAACCGTAATTGCCATAGAAATACTGGGATAAGGAGCACACCATGCAACCCGTAATAGATATTAAAAATGTAAACAAATATTACCATGTAGGTGACGAAGAGCTGCATGTGCTAAAGGATATACGGTTTTGTGTGCAAAAGGGCGAATTTGTTGCCATACTTGGCCCCAGCGGCAGCGGCAAAAGCACCCTGATGAATATTATTGGCTGTATGGACAACAGTGACTCTGGCACTTATTTTTTAAATGGAGAAGCAATACACCAGTATAAAGACAACAAGCTTAACCACATACGCAACCAGTACATTGGCTTTGTTTTTCAAAAATACCATCTTATTTCTACCTATACGGTTGGCCAAAACATTATTGTGCCACTTTTAATACGCGGCATGGGGCAGATGCACGCTTTGGAGGCCAGCTGGGATATTATAAAAATGCTGGGGCTTACCGGGCGCATTAACCACCGCCCCAACGAGCTTTCGGGCGGGCAGCAGCAGCGTGTTGCCATTGCAAGGGCGCTTGTGTCTCGCCCCTCTATTTTATTGGCGGATGAGCCCACCGGCGCATTGGACGGCAAAACCGGCGAAGAGGTGCTTACCTTGTTTGATAAACTAAACCAAATGGGCCATACCATTGTAATGATAACCCACGATACCAATGTGGCTAAAAAAGCCCACCGGATTGTGCGCATTATAGATGGCGAAATATTTGAAGCCGCTTAGCTCCCCTTTTATATGCTTTTATTAAAGGCCATTCATCGCGCCTTTATTCCTCCTCTTAATGTAGAAAAGGCCGCCCTAGGTTAATGCCACCCGGGGCGGTTTTTTCTGCCCTTTTTTCACCGTTACTCTTTTACAAAAAGCCACCCCTCGCAAAAGCGAAGGGTGGCTTTACAATTATACAATTGGCACGCAGGTTTATGCGGCCCTAGAGCCTGAACCCGCCGAGGAAAGCTGTTTATCAAACAGGTCCGCAATGTTTTCCAGCGTTTCTTTTTTGGTAGGATCGGGCAGGTCTACCGATGCAAGCAGCTCGCGGAAGGGTTTGTTTTGGTCGGCATGAATCAGCTCTAAATACTTATCAACGCCGTCCTCCCATTTTTCTTCTCCAATGGCCCAAATTTCAAGGGCGGCCACAGCACTTGTCCAGTAGCTGATAGTATAAAAAGGAGAATCGAAAATATGGGTTACCCTAAACCAGGTGTAATCACGGCCATTTTCATCAATCAGGGCGTAATCACCATAGCCATACTCTATTTGCAGGTCTGCGTACAGCTCCGAAATAGAATCTACGTCAAACTCATCCATTTCAAACACACGCATCTGGAACTCTTCGAGCAGGGGCTGATAGGTAAGCGGGTTGATAAAATCGGCCAAGTGAGCCGCCTGATAATACTCGGCATCATTTGTGAAATCGCTAAAATTCTCCTGCATCAAAAGCTCTAAGCCCTGCGAGTAAATTTCGGCTACGTCTAGGTTAAACACTATTGAATCATCGTAGTGCAGCCAAAAATCGTAGTAGTGGCCAAACTCGTGCATCATAGAGGTGGTCGAGTACATGTTGTCTTCCCAGTATACATAGTTAAAGGGCGCATCATACATATCAATGGTGGTGGCAAAGGCAATGCCGCTTTGCTTATCGGGCAAAGCTTCGTAATCGTACAGGTTATTGTCCATCATAAACTGCCATGCTTCGGCCAGCTCTGGGTTAATGGTTTTTAGGGCATCGGGCATGGCGGCTTTTGCATCTTCTAACGTAACTGTGCTGCCGGTTTGCATGCTGTAGCTGTTGGTAGAGGGGATAAGCGGCACAAACAGCTCTTTGGTATAATCAAAAAACTTTTCGGCATCGGCCGGGGTATAATCTCGGCTATAACGCAGGTAGTACATATCCGCCGCTGAAGCGAACCCAAGGATAGAGGCAACCTCTTTGTCTATTTCTACCATGCGTTTATAATACTCGGTAAACTTTTCGGCATTAACCTTATAGTACAGCATTAGGTAGGTATAGTATTTTTGAATATCATTTTCTTCGTAATAAAAGTTTTCGATATCCTCCATGGTGTACTCGCTGCCCTCGTATTGCAGGGTAAGGTTGGTAAGATCACTGTTATAATCTATGTTTAGCGCGTTGCGTTCTTGCTTTAGCGCTTCTACTTCTTTAGAGTTTAGCGTCAAAGCATTTTCAATCGATTCGAACACATAGTCGCCCACTTCTTCGCGGTATTTGTCGGCATAAGCGCCCTCTACAATTACACGGTTAAAATCGTTAACCGCGTTAGAAAGGGTAACACCCACTTCTTCGCAGTAGCGGTTTTCTTCTTCGTAGTAAGTGTCGGTACGGTCGTGGTAAGAGCGAAGCTCTGCCAAGGTAGACATGCTGTAAAACTCTTCCATCAGTGCCGATACTTCATCATCGTAGGTAAGCAGTTCGTCAAAATCTTTGGCGTTGGCAGCAAGGGCCGCCAGTTCCTCTACCCGTGCCTTAATGGCCTCGGCATCGGGGCGCACATACTCCATATCATCATACGAAATGGTGCGGCGGTTGTCTGGCGTGGGCTCTACCTGGTATCTGGAGCCGCCCCCTTTGTTAAAAATGTCTGTAAGGCTGCAACCCGTAAGGGCAAGTGTCAGTACCAAAGCAGCTGCCAGAACACGAAAAATATTGCTTTTTCTCACTTTCTCTCTCCTTTAAAATTGTGATGCTGTTGGAAATCCTTTACAATTACTTTAACTGCCAAAGGGCATCTTCCAACCGGACATATTCCTCCAGCGTTAGCTGTTCGGGACGGATTGTTGGGGCAAGCTGTGCAGTTTGCAGGGCCTTAAGCATTTTTTCTTTTTCTATTTGCAGCCCGGCCGAGGCCGAGTTGGCAAGTGTTTTGCGTCGCTGCCCAAAAGAAGCACGTATCAGTTCAAACAAATGTGTTTGCCGTTTGGGCCATTGTTGCAGGGCTACCTGCTTACGGGCCCGCAGGTTAAGCACACTGCTTTTTACCTTGGGCGGGGGGTAAAAGCTGCCCGGCTGCACATCAAAGGCAATTTTAACATCGGCATAATAATGCACCGCATAGCTAATGGCACCGCAATCGCGGGTACCGGGTTTTGCCGCAATGCGCTGCGCAGCCTCTTTTTGCACCATAACCACAATGCTGTTTAGGGGCAGGCGTTCTTCTAACAAACGCATTAGCACAGGGCTTGTTATATAGTAGGGCAGGTTGGCGCACAAAACCGCCGGGCCGCCAAACTCTTGTTGCAGTAAAGCGGCTAAGTCTATTTTAAGCACATCGCCCTGCACTATTTTGGTGTTGTTGTAGGGTTCTAGCGTTTCTTTTAACACAGGCAGCAGGCGCTGGTCTATTTCTACAGACACAACTTGTTTTGCACGGGCGGCAAGCTCTGCGGTAAGGGTGCCAAACCCGGGGCCAATTTCTAGCACGTTGGTGTTTTTGTCTACTTTGGCTGTGTCGCATATTTTGGGGCAAACACCCGGGTTTACCAAAAAGTTTTGTCCAAACCCCTTTGAAAGGGAAAACCCATATTTTTCGCACAGGGCACGTATGGTACCAAGGTTCGTCAACTTTTCCAGCGGATGCCTTCTTTCTGCGCCAAAGCACAAATTTACGATTATTTATAGCGTACCCATTACATTTTAAGGGGTAAAACAGCAACATGGCTATTTGGCATAAAAGCCGATATTTTTTTATAAAAGCATCTTGTTTGCTTTTATAAAGTGTCCACATTATATCACGATACACTTTCAATTTCTACCCATTTGGTCTGGCTTGCCATGCATTTAGACGGTTGGTATAATTGTACTTATATATTTCATTTGGCAAAGACTGTACCGGTCTAAGCAGTTTAAAAAACAGGACACATGCTTATGGCAAACCCTGCCGCATATACACATTTATTACTATTTTATATATACAAACAAGAAAGGGGCGTGCCCATGCGCTGGGAAGATAATATTCAATACCTAAAAGGCGTGGGCCCCCAGCGTGCCGCCCGCTTTGACAAGCTGGATATTCACACCATTGGAAGCCTGCTGGAGTATTACCCCCGCGGCTATATAGATTATTCTCAGCCATTGCCGGTTTCTTCGGCTCCATACGATGTTGCCTGTGCCGTTCGCGCAGAGGTGCTGGAAATTACCCCGGCTCGCCGCATCTCTGGCGGGCGCAGCATGCTGCGCATTTTATGTGCGGACGCCACCGCCCGGCTTACCCTTGTTTTTTTTAACAACCCCTATGTGGCAAAAAAGCTGGTGCCCGGCAAAGAATATGTTTTTTACGGGCGAGTTGGCGGCGGGTTTACCGGGCGGGAAATGATATCCCCCACCTTTGTGCCCGCCGGTACAAAGGCACCCCTTACCCCCCTATACCCCCTTACGGCGGGGCTTGCCAACTTTGCGGTGGTAGACTGTGTTAAAAACGCCCTTGCCGCGGTGGACAATATACCAGACCCCCTGCCCCCTGCCCTGCTGCAAAAGTTTAAACTACCGGATAAGGCCAGCGCATTAAAGGGCATTCATTTTCCTAAAAGCAGCGAAGATATGTTGGCCGCCCGGCGCCGCCTGATTTTTGAAGAATTGTTTTTGCTGCAATTGGGTCTTTTACTGCTGCGCGGGCGAGAGGTTGCCGAAACAGGCGCGCCTATGCAAAAGGCAAACCTTGCCCCCTTTTTAAAAAGTCTGCCTTTTACCCCCACCGGGGCACAGGCACGCTCTATACAAGAAATTTGCCAAGACATGGCCGCAAAAAACCCCATGAACCGCCTTTTGCAGGGGGATGTGGGCAGCGGTAAAACGCTGGTTGCCGCCGCCGGGGTTTACATGGCTGCCCAAAACGGATACCAAAGCGTATTAATGGCCCCCACCGAAATACTGGCGGCCCAGCATGCCGAAACACTGCAAAGCCTTTTGCAGCCGCTTGGCATACAGGTGGCCCTGCTTACCGGCAGTGTTAAGGGCAAGGCCCGCACCGCTGTTTTAAATGCCATAGAGGAGGGCAGCGCCCAGTTGATAGTGGGCACCCACGCCGTGTTAAGCGGGCCGGTAACCTTTAAAAACCTTGGCCTTGCTGTTACAGACGAACAGCACCGCTTTGGCGTACGCCAACGGGGGCTGCTTGCCCAAAAAGCACACCGCCCCCACCTTTTGGTAATGAGCGCCACCCCCATACCCCGCACACTAGCCCTGCTGATGTTTGGAGATTTGGATATTTCGGTACTGGACGAAATGCCCCCCGGACGCACCCCTGTAAAAACCTATATGGTTTCTTCTAAACGGCGGGAGGATATGTTTGGCTTTTTAGAAAAGCAAATTGATGCCGGCCGGCAGGTTTTTATTGTGTGCCCTTTAATAGAGGAGGGCGAAACCGACCTACACGCCGCCACCGCGTACTTGGATGAAATAGCCCGCCCCCTGCTGCCCAAGGCACGGGTGGGGCTGATGCATGGCAAGATGAAAGCTGCGGATAAGGCCGACGCCATGCAGCGTTTTCGCACACACCAAACAGACGCGCTGGTTTCTACCACGGTTATTGAGGTTGGCGTAGACGTGCCAAACGCCACGGTAATGGTAATTGAGGATGCCGAGCGGTACGGACTTTCGGCCCTGCACCAGTTGCGCGGACGCGTAGGGCGCGGCGCTGCCGAAAGTTACTGTTTTTTGGTAAGCGGCCATGCCGGAGAAAACGCAAAAAAGCGGCTGCAATTTTTGGCCCATACTGCCGATGGCTTTGAGGTTGCACAATTTGACCTTGAAAATCGTGGCCCCGGAGACTTTTTTGGCAGCCGTCAGCATGGCCTGCCCGTACTGCGTGTGGCAGACCTTGCCACCGATACCCGTGTACTAAAAGCTGCCCAAAGCGAAGCCATACAGCTGCTGAAAGAAGACCCCCTGCTAAATGAAGAACAGCACCTACCCTTGGCGAAAGCTGTAGAGCGCATGTTTGAGCAAAACGATCCTTCGATGAATTAACGGCTTTTATTTTTATACACAGTAAGCAATAAACCCCTTTTATGTTTGTTTTGCGGCACCCCTACTTAATATGTCATTTTCACGCCCATTTCTCTAACTGGTGGTATAATAGATGTAAGAATTTAATCTTTTGTTTATTTAAGCTGTAAATATTTTACATTTGGCAAATAGTTTGCTTTGTTACAAATTGCAGGTAATTTTGGAGGACGTTTATAATGAAAAAGATTTTGCTGCGTACCGGTATTGTATTGTTGTGCATTATTTTGGCATTGCTGCTTATTGTGGGCAGCTACATTGTGTACTTAGAAATACGGTATAAACGTATACAAGACCCCATGGCATTGGATATTACCCCGGGGGAAGGCACCAACCTGCTGCAAAGCGGGCAAACCTATACTGTACTAACATACAACGTAGGCTACGGCGCATTTAACCACGACTTTAGCTCATTTACAGATTCGGGCGTGATGGCCGACGGCACCCCTGTAAGTGGCGAATACACAAAGGCGCAAAGCCTTGAAATTGTAACCACCAATATTAGCGGCAGCGCCATGGTTACCTCGCAGTTATCTCCCGATTTTGCGCTTTTTCAGGAGGTAGACCGCAGCGGTGTGCGCTCTTTTAACATTGAAGAAAATGCTGTTTTGGCACAGGCCTTGCCGGGGTATTACTCTACCTTTGCCAAAAACTCTTACCCTGCAAACCTTGTGTATCCCCCAAGCGACCCCATTGGAGAGTTTGACTCGGGTCTGCTCACCCTTTCTTCCTACTCTATTTCTTCGGCAGAGAGGCGCAGCTACCCGGTGGATACCAGCTTTATTACCAAGTTTTTTGATTTAGATCGCTGCTTTTCCATCCAGCGTATCCCTGTAGAGGGCGGCAAAGAGCTGGTTTTAATCAACAGCCACATGTCTGCTTTTGACAAGGGCGGGGTATACCGCACCCTGCAAATGCAACTGCTTACCTCTGTATTGGCCGAAGAATACGAAAAAGGGAACTGGGTAATAGCCGGAGGAGACTTTAACCACGCGCTTGGCAACAGCCTTACTTCTTTTCCCTCGGGCCAGCAGGTACCCGAGTGGATACACGAGTTTGACGAAAGCATGCTGCCCAGCGGATTTTCGGTAGTGGTTGCAGACAATGCAAACGCTGTACCCAGCGTGCGCAGCGTGGATATGCCCTACATTGAGGGGATTAACTATACATCCATTGTAGATGGGTTTGTTGTTTCGGACAACATAAGCGCCATTGCCCAAAATGTGGATGTAAACTTTAAGTACAGTGACCATAACCCTGTACTGCTTACCTTTAGCTTACAATAAAAAACAGCCGCGCACTTACCCTGCGGCACTGTATAAAGAGTAGTATATGTATAAAGATAATTTTTATGGCTTTGCCCAAGGTGCGGGTATTTCTATACCACAATTTGAGGCAAAGGTGTACGATGCTGTAAGGGCAATCCCCGCGGGAAAGGTTGCCAGCTATGGGCAGCTTGCCATACTGGCGGGATGCCCCGGACGGGCGCGCCACGCAGGTGCCGCGCTAAAGCACGCCCCACAAGGCCTGCCCTGCCATAGGGTGGTAAACAGCAGCGGACGCACTGCACCCGGATGGATAGAACAGGCTGACCTGTTAAAAAAAGAGGGCGTAACCTTTTTGCCCAGCGGCCGGGTAAACATGCGGGCACACCGCTGGATGCCATAGAGATTTATAACCATCCCTTTATTGGTTTTCAGCCACCAAATAAAAATTTGTTTTGCTTTGGTCGCTTCTTTTTTAAACGCAAGCTTTTTTCTTTTACTTTTTTACACTTAAAATAAAAACCAAGCCCCCGCTTTAAAAGGCGGGGGTTTGGTTTTTATGCTATCCAACCATCGGTGGTTGGCACCGTTTTTAACAATGCATCGGCAGAGGCCAGCGCCGCGGCATAAATGCCGTCTGTACTGGTAATATCTTCAAACTCTGTGGGGCTATATACAAAGCCGTACTCAAACAAAACCGAGGGACAGATGTTTGTGCGGGTGAGGTTATAGTAGCTCCACTTTATTCCGCGGCTTATATCGCGGCCGGTGGCCTGGCCTACTTCATCCAACAGGTTTTGTGCAAAGGTGGCAGAAACCGGAAGCCCCGATGGCGCATAATAGTATGCGGTAGAGCCCATTACGCTGTTTAAGTCTTGGTCTGGCTCGGCCGCATTATGGTGTACCCACAACACAAAATCGGGTTTTTGCTCGGCCATGCTTGGAAAAATACTCATCGAATCAACCGTAGAGTCATCAGTTCGGGTCATAATCACTTCGGCACCCATTTGCTCTAACCGGTGGGCAATGGCCTGCGCCAGCACAAGGTTAATATGCTTTTCGTTGGGGCCGTCGTTCCATAGCAGGCCGGGGGTGCCAATGTCATCTCCGCCATGCCCCGCACTTACCATTACGGTTATCCCCTCCAGCGGTTTGCCGGGGGTGGTACTTTGCACCGGTACCCGTTTAAAAAATACCTGCGTGGTTCCGTTTTCGTAGCTTATTTGGTAACCCCATACGGGGTTTAGGTTAAGTGTAAGCTCTACCCCGCCCTCTATTTGCTGCACCGATACGCTTTTTACATACTTACTGCTAAATCCGCCCTCGGGCAGGGTAAAGGTGGTATCGTACATAGTAAGTTTAAGAGAATGCTCGGTGGTGGTATCGTACTTATTATAAACAACGGGGGTACCGCTGCCCTCAAACACCACCGTTTCACCGCCGTCGGTTTCGGTGGCAGAAAGGCCAGTAAAAACAGACTTTCCATCGCCGGACACCCATTCTACCGCGGTGGCACGCACATAGTCTCCGCTTGCCAGCTTATAGGCCCAGGTGCGGGTGGTGCTGTTGCTTTTAAACTGGATGCTCTCTGTAACCACGGCAACGCCGCCCTGCACCAGTGTTTCGTTTATAGCGCCCACATTGGTATAATCGGTAAGAGCACTGGCAATAATCCCCTTTACACGCACGGCCTGCCCGGGCTGGGCTTCTTTTGTTCCGTCATCTTTTACCACCGGGGTGGTGGTAGAACCGCCCGAGGGTTCGGGCTTTGTAAAGGTAAGGGTATGGGTTTCGGCTCCGTTGGTAAAGGTATACACATTGCTGCCCGTAACCACCGGCACCACCACGCCAAAGGTCCCCTCTGTGCCGGTTCTTTCTACCGGTGTGCCATTCATCAGCAGCTCTTGCTCGGGATCACTTGTGCCCATAATATAAATATTGGCGCTGGATACCTTTTGCCCCTCTACCGGGTAGGTAACATTTAGGGTTTGGGGTATTTCAAAACCAAGGGGCAGGACATCGGGCACTTGATCAAGCGTTGTTGCCAAAAGGGCCACCGCTCCCTCATCTTGTTTTGCTTTTGCATAATCTGCCAACAAGGTGCCGCCATACTGCTTTGAAGCAGCGGTAAACAATACCTGTGCCGGGTTTTCTACTTCGGCCGTAACAATTAAACTTGCGCCAATATTGCGCCAGCTATCCAGCTTTGCGGCAAGCCCTGCTTCTGCCTGTATTTGAGGCATTATATATTTTACCAGCCCCTGCCCAGCCAATGTTTGGGCCAGCGCGGGGGTTACCAGTGCCGTATCATCATCGGCAAAGCCCAGCGCAAGGGTAGTGGCGTACTCGTTTTTTTGCCACTCGGCAGATACATCCCCAACCAAATTTACAAGGGCGGGCTCCCATGTGGCGGCGTCGCTGCTTGTTGCACCGTCTAGCCCCTCCAGCAATATGGCCGCCACCGGGTAGCGACGCGGAATACGCGAAAGGCTTTGGGTTAACAGCTTTGTATATTCTTCGTTTGTAATATCAAGCGTGGTTGCAGATGCACCACCGCTGTTTTTAACAATATCGGCTACTTTCCCGCTCATATCGGAGGAATAGCCCCCGGCAGACAGCGGGTTGATGGCAAGCCATATTTGTACGCCTTTACCGTCTGCAGCACTGCACAGCAGGGCCAGAGGGTCTGCGTGATTAAACAGGTTATCGTCTATGGTTACGCGGCTGTCCATAGGGAAATTGCTGTCTTTCCAAAAAACAGAAAGATCACTTTTACCCGTATACACTATGGTATTGTAGCCGCCTGCCACCGCATACTCTACTGCGCTTTGGTAATAGGCCTTTAACGCGTCTTTATCGGTGGATTGCTCTATAGGATCCAGCCGCAGGGCTTTTACCTGCTGGCCATCTACAATATAGGGTTGAGGTGCGCCGGTAAGGGCAGGCAATATTTCATCTCCCCACATAAGGTAGGTAAGCCCCGCACCGCCGCCAAGCACCAGGGCCAATATAAGTACCAGGGCAATTATGCCGCCGCGTTTTTTCTTTTTTTTGCGGGGCGGGGGCATTTTACTCTCTGGCCTATTGCCCTGCGCACGCCTTGCTTCGCCCTGCGCAGGTGCAGAATATTGCTGCCCCTGCCCTGCCGGCCGGGGAGAACGGGGGGCACTATTGCCTGCAGAGGAATAGCCCTGCTCTTGGCGCCCCTGCCCTGCCCTGTACAGCCTTTGCTGTTGTTGCTGGGGCGATAACGCCGGCCCTTTTTGCGGGGGTGTTTGCCCACCGTTTTTTTTGTCGTCCATCCGTATGCCTCCCCTTTAAAAGCAAGCATGCTTTTATGGTTTTTGTAGTAAAAATATACTTTTAACGGCCAAAGCCATTGTTTACCGCAAGCAACGGTAAACGGTTAAAATATCTTACCATTTTACTGTTATTAAAGCCCAGTTTACCTGCCATTATATCATGTTTACCCCTGCATAACATCTAAATTACCTTTAAATTTATGAACAGAACGTAAAAAAACAGCCGCTGTTCCCCATACAAAGGCAGCGGCTGTTTGTTTTAAAATTATTCGGCCGGGTCTACACAGCCCTCTGTAAATTCAGGAGAGCAGGCAACCTCGGGTGATGCAAACGAGAGGCCCAAAACAGGTTCTTTTGCTTTCCACAAGCCGTGCAGGTTGCAGTAAGCATATACTTCTTCAACTTCGTCGGGCTGGATGGGGAACTTTACCTCGGGCTCATCACCCGGATTTAGTTTGCAGTAGTTGGCACCGTAAGAGGTTTTAATACATACCCATTCAATATAATGTTCTTCCAGCATGGGGTGTGGCACGCTGCCAACACGAACCACTACAAGGCCATCTTCTACAGTAACAACCGGTACATGCTTTTCGCCTGCGGCATCGGTAGAGTTTGGCTTTAGCAGCTCCACACCCTCTACCTTGCACAAATCGCCGCTCATTTCCATTACAACAGCATCCCCGTTAATACATTTATAAAAGTTGATCATTTTAAAGAACCCTCCCTTATAATAGGCATCCGCAAAAAAATGCGAGCCAAATTTACTTGTATTTATTATAACGCAATCCATAAATGGATGCAAAATTTGTTTTGATTTTTATCCAATTTAAGATCATTTTTACAAATATCCATCGTAAACTTTAAAAACCGACACTGTTTAAAGAGGTGAGGTCAATTTTACAAAAGCAAAATTTTCTTTTTACTTTTTAATACAGGGACGGCATATTTTTAAAAAGGTGCTATAATAGGGCTGGGCAGCGCACAAGCGTTTTGCCATACAAATACATACATCGGGGGATTGTTTATGAACGAGCATCTTCGGTTTTCTCAAACAAAACGGCTGGAACTTGTACAAAAGGCATTGCAGGCAAACCGGATGGGCGCACACGTAGTGCAAACCGCCGCCGAAGTACCCGCCCTGCTGCAAAGTATGTTGCAAGAGGGAGAAACCGTAAGCTTTGGGGGAAGTGTTACCTTGGAGGAATGCGGTGCGTTTAAGCTGCTGCGCAGCGGACGCTATAACCTGCTGGACAGAGAAGCACCCGGCGCAGATAAGCCCGCTATATTTAGGCAAAGCTTTTATGCCGATACCTACCTTGCCTCGGCCAATGCCATTACCCAAAGCGGGCACATTTACGAAATAGATGGCAACGGCAACCGTGTGGCCGCCCTTGCCTATGGCCCCGCACGGGTAATACTGGTAGCGGGACGAAACAAGATTGTGGCAGATATAGAGGCTGCCCGCCAGCGCAACGTGCTAATATCGGGCCCTGCAAATGCCCACCGTGTAGGCGCTAAAACCCCCTGCATTACCACCGGACTTTGTGCAGACTGCAAAAGCCCCGGCCGCATTTGCTGCACCGAGCTTATTATAAAACAGCAGCAAATACAGGGACGCATACAGGTAATTTTAGTAAACGAAGAACTTGGGTTTTAGCCCAAAAATATACTCGCTAAAAAAAGCAGGCAGAATGATTCTGCCTGCTTTTGCATTTTTATTTTGCTAAATATTTTGTTGAACATTTGCCTTGCTGGATAGTTGCTGCAAAAATAGGTTTTTTTCTTGTTGACTTGCAAAGGCAACAAAGGGCACAATAATAGCGCTGATGGCCCCTATATAAATATACAGGTGCTGGCTATCCTCTTCGATTCGTTCTACCGCTATATACTTTGTTTCGGAAGTTCCGGTTTCTTTTTGCAGATGAATTGTATCTTGCCCTAAAACAAGATGTACCGGGCCCTCAAATTCGCTTTTTTCGCGTTTTTCCAGCATCTTTTTGATATTTTTTACCAGTAGAAAATTGTAAAACCGTGGCAGAAAAATAATCCAAACTATGCCAATTGCCAGTGCTGGCACAATAGAAATGATGGTTGTAACCACACCGGAGTGATTGGTTAAAAGAGTTAACACCATCATAAGCGCCGCCGCAACTGGCAAAAGTATCCGCAAAAAATTTATTCGCTTTTTAGAGGCCGAATCGTTGTTGGCATGGTGCAGGTTAAAGGCAATATAGTCATCCCGCGTTAAGGTATAATTTAGCTCCATTTTATCCCCCATATTTTTACTTATCACATTTTGCTTTGCATTTTTATTATACCCTATACCGCACTTTTAATCTTGTTTATTTTACAAAGCAAAACCCCCGCCATATGGGCGGGGGTTTATTATATACTTATTAGTCGGCGGCCGCACTATGCTCTATAACTTCCCATTTGGTCTTTTTAAAGAAGAGGCAAAGCAAAGAAATAGGCATCCAGCTAAGCAAAAACAAAGAGAACAGCGCAATGCCCTTTACCATGTCTTTTAAATGGGGACGGGCGTTCATGACCACTACAAGGCCGGCAAAAGCGGCACAGCCCAATACCAAAAGCAGGCATACACCAGCCACCAGCCATATGCCCCATGCCAGAGGGATAAGATTAAATACCACAATGCCATAGGCGCTTAACACAAGGCTTGCAAGGCCGCTTAAAAGCGAAAACAACTGAAAACCAGGGGCTATATAGGCCAGCGCCATATCAAAAGCAACCATGCTTTTGTTTTTAACAGCGTAAGACAAAAGCTGGGGGAAATACCCTTCCATGCCCTGTACAAACCCGGTGCACCAACGGCGGCGCTGTTTCCAGCTTTGCACAAAGGTAAGGGGCAATTCGTCAAAATACACGGCGTCTGCAATATAGTGCACTTTTTCGCCCATCAACACGCTTTGGCCTGTAAACTCGTAATCTTCTGTCATGGTGGTGGTGCGCCAGCCGCCCATTTGGGCAAGCAGAGGCAGAGAAACCATAAACCCACTGCCAACCAGCAGGCTGGAAAGACCCAAGGCCTCGCGCCCGCCGTTATAAAACCGGTTTACAATCCAGTAATACACCGCATACATAGCTGTCATGGTGGTTTGGGTGGGGTTTTTTGCCTCGCGGCGGCCCTGCGCCAAATTGGCGCCGCCCTGATAGGCATTGTTCATTTTATTTAAAAAGTCTGGTTGTACAAGGTTATCTGCATCAAATACGCACATGGCATCGTATTTGCCGCTGTCTATCAGCATATCGCCTATTTGTGCCAGTACATCCCCTTTGGCATGTATGGTGCCCTTAGGGTCAAACACCAATGCACCATGCTGCAAAGCAATCTCGCGGGTATCATCGGTGCAGTTATTGGGGGCCACATAAACATCGAACATATCGCGGGGATAATCCTGTGCCAAGAGGCTGTCTACCAGCCTGCCAATTACACTGCGCTCGTTGCGGGCGGCTATTACCACCGCAAAACGGGTTTTAGGATCGACTTGATTATATGGTTTGTTCTTTTTAAGCCCAAAAAAACCGATGATGCAAAACCATACACCATACAGTGCAAACAAACCACCCAATATCATTAAAATATTCATTAAAACCGTAAAGGTTTGATGTGCCATAAAAGATCCTCCTTCCATTGGCGCAAAACAGGGGCGTTTTTTAGCCTCTATGTTATAAAACGATTCTCAGCACAAAATAATTTCAAATTTATACTAAATTAAATTTAAAACCATTCTCACCCTGAATCTGTGCAGGCTTACCGGCATAGCCTTGGCCACGGGGTTGCCCCGCAGGCTGGTGTAACCCGCTGCATATTTGTTTAAAGATGACTTTTTAAAAGTAAGCAACCATATAACAAAACAATAAATTTTCTTTATTGTTTAAGTAAAACAAATTTACTTGTTGCTTGGGCAAAGTATACCTCTGCGGCGAATAAAAATCAAGTTTCCTCGTAAATTTTTTATACTTTTTACCTTTTTAAAGCTTTGACTTTTCTTTGCTTTTACATACGTAGTATTTTACCTGCTTTGCTCTATTTTATAAAAAATTGATTTGCCCACCTTTTTACCATTTGTTTTGCTATGCTGTAAATATACAAACCGGAAATAAACATATACGTGACACAGCAGCAAAAGAAGGCAAAAAAACAGGGCCTATTGGATTACCCAATAGGCCCTGTTTTTTTGTAAAATAATTTTTAGCGCTTTTTTGCGCGAAGCTGAGGTGCGGGCACAAGGCCAGATTTTTCGATAGCAAGTACCAGCAGCGGCAACAATACCAGTTGGAGGACGATACCGGGCAAGCCCGTTACAAAAAGCCCTGTAAAAAAGATTTGCAGGGTATAGGATTCTCCCCCTGTTAGCATAAGCAGAGTATTTAATAAACCATATGCCACACGCCCCGCCAACATAGCCAGCACCAAAGAAAGGTTGATGTTCCACCGGCAGCGGCGGTACAAAAAACCTGCTGCCAGGCCATATATGGCAAGCTCTGTTACCATGCCCGGCAGGTAAGCCACCGGCGGCATAGAAAAAATGAGGCTGGATAAAATGGGGGTTACCACCCCCGCCGCAAAGCCCCACTGCCAGCCACACAATAAACCGCACAGCAATACCGGAATATGCATTGGCAAAAGCAACTGCCCCGCACCCGGTACAGCATGCAGTGCCTGCGGCAGGGCAAGCCCCAGCCCCACGCAAAGTGCGGCAAAAATAAGATCTCTCAGGGGCTTATTTTTCATGGATAAATCTCCGGTTCTTTTAAAATCAATCTGCCTTAGGGGCATTTCGGCGGTAAACAAGGTAGCTTTCCAGCAGTACCGTTGCGGCCACTGCATCTTCTACCTCTTTGCGTTTTTTGCCAAAGGTGCCGCTTTCTGTAAGCAGGTTGTTTGCCGTTTTGGTGGTGTTGCGCTCGTCCCAATATTCTACCGGAATTTCCAGTATCGACTGCAAAATGCCGCCAAGCTTACGGCTTTTGCCTGCGCGCGGGCCTTCGGTACCATCCATATTAAGGGGCAGACCTATTACCACCATACCTACCTCAAACTCTCGGGTTGCATATACAATTTTTTCGGCCGCTTTGGCCATACTTTTTTCGTGTATTACACCCACCGGGCTTGCCAGCGTTTCGGTACGGTCACACACCGAAATACCGGTTTTAGCCTCGCCATAATCAACCGCCATAATTTTCATGTACAGGTTCTCCTATTCTTCGGCTTCGGCGTTTTTGGCGCCCAGCACCGCCTCGGGCTTCATGGTGGGGAACAACAGTACATCGCGGATAGATGTTTGCCCTGTAACCAGCATTACAAACCTGTCTACCCCTATACCAATGCCGCCCGTTGGGGGCATACCATACTCCAGCGCGCGCAAAAAGTCTTCGTCTACGCCGCTCGCCTCATCATCGCCCTGCTGACGCAAAAACTCCTGATACTCAAAACGGGTGCGTTGATCGATCGGGTCATTCAGTTCGCTAAAGGCGTTGGCGTATTCAGACCCTGCAATAAACAGCTCAAACCGCTCTGTATAGGCGGGGTCACTTGGGTCTTTTTTGGCTAGGGGAGAAATTTCTACCGGATGCCCATAAACAAAGGTGGGCTGGCGCAGTTCTTTTTCGCAATATTCTTCAAAGAACAGGTTTAAAATATCGCCCTTGGCATGGCGGTCTTCATACTCCAAATGGCGTTCGTCTGCCAGTTTTTTAGCGGCGGCGGTATCGGCCACCTGGTCAAAATCTACCCCGGCAAATTTACGCACCGCATCGCGCATGCTCATGCGGGCAAAGGGTTCTTCTAGGTTAATTTCTTCTTCGCCCAAAGTAATAAGCGCCTGGCCGTCCCGCACCTTGCGGGTTACGCTGCGCATCATATCTTCGCACAGGTCCATCATGCCGTGATAATCGGTATAGGCTTGGTACAATTCCATCATGGTAAACTCGGGGTTATGGTTTGCGTCCATACCCTCGTTGCGGAAGTTGCGGCCTATTTCGTACACACGATCAAACCCACCCACAATCAGGCGTTTTAGGTGCAGCTCTAACGCAATACGCAGGTACATGGGGATACCCAGTGTATTGTGATGAGTGATAAACGGACGCGCTGCGGCACCGCCTGCCTGCACATGCAAAACAGGGGTTTCCACCTCCATAAAACCGTGAGAATCGAAATACCGGCGCATCTCTGAGATGATTTGGCTGCGCATACGGAAGGTGCTTTTTACATCCGGGTTTACAATTAAATCTACATAGCGCTGGCGATAGCGCAGCTCTTGGTCGCGCAGACCATGCCATTTTTCCGGCAGGGGAAGCAGGCTTTTTGCAAGCAGGGTAACCTCTGTGCAGCGCACACTTATTTCTCCTGCATGGGTGCGGAATACAGTGCCCTTTATGCCAATAATATCGCCAATGTCAAACTTTTTAAAATCCGCATAGGGCTCTTCGCCCACAGCGTCGCGGCGCACATACAGCTGGATATTGCCCTCATCGTCACGCAAATCTGCAAAGCTGGCCTTGCCCATAATACGCTTGCTCATCATGCGGCCCGCCATGCATACCAGCCGGCCCTCTTCACCCTCGGCCGGCTCTACAAAATTTTGTTTTATTTCGGCCGAAAAACTGTCTTGCGGGAACTTTGTTACCTGAAAAGGGTCTTTGCCCGCCTTTTGCAGTTCGTCCAGTTTTTCTCTTCTTATGGCCACAAGCTCGTTATACGCAGGGCCGGTTTTGGTTTCTTCCTGTGGCAGGTTGGTTTGCTCTTCGTTTACATTCACTGGTCTTTCCTCCATCATATCCTCCTGTATGGATGCCGCCAAAACATCCTTTATACCCTATTTTGCACTTTGGCTGTTTTACAAACCATGCAGCTTTGTGTTATAGCCAAAAAACGCTGAAATATGGGTGTATTATACTATTTTACGGGGTAAATGTACAATGTTGTAATAAGAAAACGCAGGGCAAAACACCCGTAAATGCCAAGTTTTATTGCTTTGTACAGGGCATATTGGTTTTGCCTGTTACGCTATTTACTCTGCTTTTAAAACAGGGTGGCATAAAGAAACTGCACTTTATACCGAATTAACAGTATAACACAAAACCGTCTTTGTAAAAAAGACAGTTTTGTACTGTACAATTGCTTTTAGGCTGCTACCCAAAATACTTTTGCTGCATGCCCGCGCCTGCCCCTGCACCGGGGCGCAGGCTAAAGCCGAGTTTTTGATAAAACTCTTCTTTTCCCTCTGCCGCAAAAAGCCCTATGGTTGCAATATTGCCCTTTGGGGTATGGGCGTAAATATAATCCAGCATATTTTTTACCAGCAACTTGCCCAGCCCTTTGCCCTGGTGCTGGGGCAGCACGATAACATCCTGCAAATACCAGTACATGCAGCCGTCGCCCACCAGGCGCGCAGCCGCAATTGCCTGCCCTTCTTCACGCACCACCAGCGCATATTGCTGGCCTTTTAGCGCCGCCTGCATTTGCAGTTCTTTTGCTGTTAAGTCATTTTTTGTTATTTGCTGCATGGTTTATCATCCTTTTGCTGCTGCATTATTTTGTTTTTATATTTTAGCATATATGTGGCGGTACGCATAAATACTTTTTAATATGGGTTGCTTTTACTAATACCAACGCACAAAAGCAGCGTATGCTGTTTTGCAAAACAAAAAGAGGCCGCTAAAGCGACCTCTTTTTACTGCCCTTACAGGCTGGATTTTTCTATTTTAACAATTTCATACTCTACTACAGCACCGGAGGGGAGATGCACTTCAATCCTGTCTCCAACACCATGACCCATTAATGCGCCACCAATGGGAGACTCATCGCTGATTTTGCCTGCCATGGGGTCTGCCTCGGTAGAGCCCACAATATCATACACATCGGTATCGCCATCGCCATCTTTTACAGTTACATGGCTGCCTACCATTACATGCTCTGTGGTAAGCTCGTCTTCATCCAGTACACGAATGTTTTTTAGCATCGCTTCCAGCTCGGCAATACGGCTTTCTACCATACCTTGCTCGTTTTTGGCCTCGTCATATTCGCTGTTCTCGCTTAGATCGCCATATCCACGCGCTACTTTTATTTTTTCTGCCACATCCTTGCGGCGCACTGTTTTAAGGGTATCCAATTCCTGTTCCAGCTTGGTAAGACCGGCATAGGTTACAACATACTCTTTTTTTTGCATTCCAATAAAGCTCCTTTTTGTGCCGCCGCACCCACGCAAGCAGCGCCGCAGCATTTTCAACTTGTAAAATTTACCGAATACAGGATAGAAAGACGGCCATAAGCCGCCTTTCTATCCTGTATTATTGAGGTTATTATAGTGTATGGATGCCACCTTGTCAATAAAAGTTTTTGTACTTTTTTAACAAATGTTTTTCGATTACTCCTCGTCTCCTTTGTCAACATAGAACTTTTTGGACTCTTCGATGACCTTGCTCTCCAAATTGGAGGGCAGGGGCTCGTAGCGCACAAAGGCAAATCCAAAACGTCCGCGGCCTTGTGTAAGCTGCCGCATATAGGTGGTAAAATCGTGCATCTCGCTTACGGGTACCTCGGCCTCTACACATTGCAGCCCATCTTCGGCAGGGTTCATGCCTATTACGCGCCCACGACGTTTGTTTACTTCACCCATAATATCACCCGTATTGCCATCTGGCACATAAGCCTGCAAGGTACCAATGGGCTCTAACAAAACCGGCGAAGCATCGGGCAAAGCTGCCTTATATGCCAAACGGGCCGCCATTTTAAATGCCATTTCGGAAGAATCTACCGGGTGGTAGCTGCCATCCATCAGTGTGGCCTTTAGGCCCACTACAGGGTAACCCGCCAAAACGCCATGCTCTACCGCATCGCGCAGGCCTTTTTCTACCGCAGGGAAGAAGTTTTTGGGCACACTGCCGCCAAACACCTTTTCTTCAAATATCATTTCATCGCCGTCTGTCGGCTCAAACTCAATTACAACATCGCCAAATTGGCCATGTCCGCCGGTTTGTTTTTTATGGCGTCCGCGTGCCTGTACTTTTTTGCGCAGGGTTTCGCGGTAAGCTATACGGGGCTCGGCCAGTTCTACCTCTACCCCAAATTTATTTTTTAGTTTGGCAAGCACTGCATCCAAATGCTGCTCTCCCAAACCACTTAGCAATTGCTGCACCGTCTCGCTGTCTACCACATAAGAAAGGGTGCTGTCCTCTTCCATCAGGCGCTGAAGCGCTGAGGAAATCTTGCTTTCGTCCCCTTTTTGTTTGGGACGAAGCGCCATTGTATAGGTGGGCCGGGGGAACGAGGCTGTCTCAAAGCTTACCACATTGCCGGGCGCACACAGGGTATCTCCTGTTTTGGCGGTGGGCAGTTTGGTAACGGCGCCAATATCCCCCGCAGTAATTTCGGCGGCGTCTATCTGCTTTTTGCCCCGCATAAACAATAGCTTGCCAAGTTTTTCGTTTTCGTTTGTGCGGCTGTTTACCACGGTAGAATCGGATTTTAAAACGCCCCGCACTACCTTTATATAAGAAAGTTTGCCCACAAAAGGATCGGCCACGGTTTTAAACACATAAGCAGCCAGCGGCCCTGCGGGATCGCACTCTACCATTTGCTCGCTTTCGCCTGCTTTTGCCGCATGCCCTGCGCCGCGTTTTGCGCTGGGCAGCAGTTTATTGATGTATTTCAGCAGCATATCAACGGCTTCCATGCCGGTGGCAACACCGCAAAGTACCGGTGTAATGGTGCCCGTTTTTACCCCTATGCGCAGGCCGTCCAGCAGCTCTTCCTGGGTAAAGGCCTCACCCTCAAAAAACTTTTCCATCAAGCCTTCATCGGTTTCGGCCACTGCCTCGTACATGGCGTTTTTAAGGCCTTCCAGCCTATGACCCATATCCGGCATGGCAACCTCTGTGGCTACGCCGCCAGCGGCATAGGTATATGCTTTTTGCTCTACTACGTTTACATAAATACGGTTCCCGCCATCGTCAAACGGAACCACAACCGGGCATACCGACGGGCCAAATTCGGTTTTTAGCTGTTCAAAAACCTTATAAAAATCCGCATGCTCTGCGTCCAGTTTATTTACAAAAAACATTTTTGCATGAGATGTTTTTTCTGCCAGCTGATAGGCTTTGCGTGCGCCTACCGAAAGCCCCGAGTGAGCCGAAATTGCCACCAAAACACTTTCGGTAGCCATAATACCCTCGTAAAGGCCCAGCTCAAAATCAAATAAACCCGGTACGTCAACCAAATTGATTTTTACACTGTCGTACTCCACCGGGGCAATTGCCGAAGAAAGCGAAACTTTGCGTTTTGCTTCTTCCGGATCAAAGTCCATAGTGGTATTTCCTTCTTCCACCCGGCCCTGACGATCTGTGGCTTTGGTGTAAAACAGCATTGCCTCAGCCAAGGTGGTTTTGCCGGCGCCATTGTGCCCAGCAAGCATGACATTGCGGATCTTTTCAGGTGCAAAGCCCATATCGTATGTCCCCTTTTTTGCTGCAGTATGGCGGAGCCATTGCCCAACAAAAGCGACAGCCCCGTTACAAGCAGCTTGCTAAAGTAAAGTAGTGCTAGCAAAATAGTATCATACTTTTGGCATAATGTCCAAATAATTACAACAAAAACTAGTTTTTTCAATGTAAAAATCAAAGCAATGCTTTTGTGCAAACTGATGAAGAGGCAGCAGTGGCGCAAAGCTCCATTACAAATGCTTTGGTGACAATTGCCTAAATACTGATTTTAAAAAAATAAACTTAAAGAATTTCTGTTTACTTGTTTGCCCACAAAAACGATGCATTACGATTTGCCAAGGCCATTATTTATTGAGCAAATAGAGTTCACCCCACTGTAGCTGTACAAACTAAAACACACATTTTTAAGTAAACGTTTTAATTTCTTGTAACAAGCATAACAATGCATATTAAAAAACAAAACACCCCGGCATTGCCGAAGTGTTTTTACTTTACAGCAGGGCTAGGCCCTATATTTTAAACCGATTTGCGTTATACCTACTAAAACACACAGAGCAAGGACACACTAATACTTGCGCGCCAGCGGTACGGCGCTAACCATAATGCTCCACGCCAACTGGTATATTACCACCGGCAGCAGAGAAAGCCCCGCAAGCCCCCCGCTAAAGGCCAACATAATGCTAAGCACACTTGCCAGCAGGGCCGCTGCTATTTGCAGTATGGTAGCCATACGCTCGGATGCAGCGCAGGAAGACGCGGCACGCATACCCCCAATAAAGCTGGAAAAAGTACCAATATGCGTCATTACACCATTACTGTCCGGCTTATACTCGGTATGGGGCTCCATAATTTCCAGCTCTCGCTGGCCCAAAACCTTTACCACCCCTTCGGGCATGCCGTAGGTTTTTTCGATTAAAGCGGCGCTTATATTCATATCTGTGGTTTTTATCAGCAGAGACACACCGCTTTTTAAAAAGCCCTCTAATGTTTTATCAACCTTGCGGTTTGGAGAATAGCTCATGACAAACAGGGCCGAAAGTTTACCCTTTACGGCAAGGTACATGGGCACCCTGCCCTCACCCAAATACTTCATCTCCTGCTGCATGGTGGGCACTTCCACATCGTGGCGCTGCATCATCTCGCGCGTGCCAAGTGTAATGCGGCTGTTGTTTACCCATGCGGTAAACCCACGGCCCGGCTCGTACACAAGGCTTTCTACCTTATATAAAAGGTCGCGCCTGTCCTGCACCACAGCCAAAAATAAATCGCCCAGGGTTTCGCATCCGGCAGAAAGAACACTGGCTGCATACAGTATAGCTACGTCTATACGCTCTTTTTCAAAGGTTTTAATGCTGTGCAACCGCGCACAGTTTGTGGGGAAAATATCGCGCCCGGTGGCCATTACCACGTTTACCTTGCCTAGTTCTTCGATGGCAGACCAACCCGGTACCACAGCCCCCACACGGGTTGCCGCCCGCTGCATAAGCAGAGACGGAATGGCCGAAACAAGGCTGGAGGTAAGCGGTGCACCAATGCAGAGGGCTGCTGTAAAGGAAGAAAGCGCCACCAGCATGTTTTGGGTTTGGAAAAAACCTATCAACGCGGCCGCAATGCCAACCAACAGCAAAACCCAGCCCAAGATACGCCCTATTTTGTCGCTCCAACGTTGAGAAAAACTTTGCCGCATAAACCCTTTTACCAGTGTGGTGGGACGGCTGATTAAAAGATTGGGATCCGGCTCATCCAGCCCATGCGCCAAGTCATACACAGATTCGTCCGAAGAATCCAGCACATACCCGGCCGAGTGGTTTACCTCGGCACTGGCAAGCCGAAAGTTTTGCTGTATACCCATAGCGCGTAGCATTTTGCCAAAGGAGTTGGCGGCAAGCAATGCCAAAGCCAAAAAGCCAAACAGGGTAACCACATGGGTTTCTCCCAAAATACCCTGCAAACCGTAAACTGCACCCTGCAAAAGGGCACCCACTGCCGCAAGGGCGGGGCCGCAGTCTCCGGTAGGCTCTGTAAACAGGCCCACAAGCCCCGCGGCTACCGTTGTAAAGTTAACAATAACACCCGCCAAAATAATTACAAAGTACACCAAAGAAAAGGTGCCACCGTGTAATACCGGCGAAATAAAATCTGGCAGGCTTACGGTACCCGCAGCCCCCAGCCCCATCCAAAGTGCCAGCAGAGCCAGCACTGTACCGGCAACACCCCTTATAAGCAGGTTGCTTTTTAAGGTGGCAAGGTCTTTTAAAATACCGTCTGCATCCTGCGGGCGGTTATAATCATCAAAGGGATCTTCTTGCTGTTCTTCTTCAGCCGCTTCGGCATCTGCCGCCAAACGGGCAAACTCTCCGGTAATAAGTGCTTTACTGCGGCGTTTACGTTTGCGGCGGCCCTTTTCCGAAAAGGTTTCTCCCGGGCCTACCATTACCGATTCGCTAAAAAATTCTCGAAAACGCTCGTCTACCTGTGCCTCGCCAAAAATGCTTTCGGGCAACTCCTCTTGGGCATCCTCTAAAAAGTCGAAGGTTTCTTCGGGTACAGTTGCAAAAGAGCCGTCCTCTTCTTCTACAATTTTAAAAGACTCGGTAGAGTAGGAGGCGGTGTGAAAAACCTCCTGAAACTGTTCGGGCTCGGGCTCTCCCTGCTGCCACACAATGGTGCCGTCCTGCGGCCAGGGGGGCGGCTCGGGCCATTCTTCCTGCATCAACTCCGGCATAGACAGGGATTGTTCTTCCTGCATACCTTCCCCGCCAAACATAGGCTCTGGCTGCTGGTCAAAAGCACCCGGCTCCTGCCATTGCTCAAAAGAGTCTGCCGGAGTTTGCGGGTACTGCTGGGCATCCTCCTCGTAATAATAGCCCTGCTCTTGGGTTTGGTAACCTTCCTGCCCAAAACCGTCATATTCGCCAAACATGGGCTGACCCTCAGGGCTGCCCTCCGGCTGGTTAAAATCAGATTCAAAACCGGCTTCCCCATACGGCTCTAGCTCGTGCGCAGGTGTATACAGGCTTTCTCCGTAAGGAGCATCATACTCTTCTTCTTTTTTACCCTTTTTGCCCGCGCTCCGCTTTTGCTGTTTTTCTTGCTTTGCCTGTTGCTTGCGCTGCTCTTTTTGCTGCCTTTTTTGCGCCGCGGTTAGCGGAGCGCTTTCTTCGTCCGAAAACCAGCTTAAAAGTTCTGAATCGTTGGTAAATTTATCGGGATCCACCTTATCCATAGCGGCGGCCTTGCCTCTGCGGCGGGGCTGCGGCTCCTGCACATCCTGGTTTTGTTGCGCAAGTTCTTCTGCCAATGCGGCTCCCTCAAAAGCGTTGGGCTTTTGGGCAGGCGCGGGCGCTGGCCTAGCTGGTGGCGGCGCTGCCTGCTGCACAGGTTTTGGCTGCGGGGCAGGCTGCGGCTGAGCTTTGGTTTCGGCTGGTGTTTTTTTACCAGAAACCCCAAGGCCCTTTAAAATATCTTCTACATCGGCGGCATTTACCCGCGGCAAATCTTTTTTGGAGGTTTTCAGTTCCTTCAAAATATTATCTACTTGTTTATCACCCGGGATATTGCGGTTGTCCAAGGCCCGTCCCTCCTCTTGCTCTTTGTTTATAAAGTAGGCTCCGCCGCTTGTCTTTGGCGGAATATCTCGTATAGTACAATGCCACCGGCAACCGAAACGTTAAAGCTATCCACCCCAGTAGACTGCGGTGCCATGGGTAACGAAACCACCCCATCGCATAGCTTACGCACCAACGGAGACACCCCCTTGCCCTCGGCCCCCATTACCAGCGCCATTGGCCCGGTAAGGTTTTGCTCAAAGGGTGTTTGGCCGCCAAAATCGGCACAGTATACAAATATGTTTGCTTTTTTTAGCCGGCGAATGGCCTCGCCCATATTGGCAACACGGGCCACCGGAATGCGGGTTGCCGCCCCGGCAGAAGCCTTTACCACTGTGGGTGTTACCGATACGGCTCCCCTTTTGGGGATAATTACCCCCTGCACCCCGCACAAAAAGGCTGTGCGCAACAGGGCCCCAAGATTATGTGGGTCTTCTACACCATCTGCCAACAAAAAAAACGGAGGCTTCTCTGCAGGCAAAGCAAGGATATCCTCCAAGGTTGCATATTCTACTTCTGCTGTAAAGGCAATAACCCCCTGGTGCCCGTCGGTACCTGCCAAGGTTTTTAGTTTGGCAGGGCGGGTACGCTTTACAACCGCCCCTGCCTCACGCGCAAGCGCCGTAAAATATCCCGCTGTTTTAGGGTCCAACGTTTCGCTTATCAAAACCGAATCTACGGCAGATCCGCTTTTTAAAAGCTCTGCCACTGCGTTTTTTCCATATACCGGCATATTGCCCGATGGCTGGTCCATGGATTCCTCTTTTCGTTATTAAGCATCCGCTTAACTCATTTATTGTTTTAATTATTGCTGCAACTAAGGCAAAACAGATGCGTGATTATACCTACTATACGCAATCCCATATCAAACGTTGCCAATTGTTTTGCTGCACAGCCTTTTAAGGCCACATTTTTTGGGACAAAAAGCAGTTTTATTGCAACAAAAAATCCCACTTTTTGATAAAATAGAAACAATATCCCAACTTTCAAGTATTATAGCAAATGTGGGTGGGTTTTTCTACCATACTGCAAGGTTGCACCCTGCACTTTTGCAGCATATGCAAAAACAAAATTGGTTTTTAAAGCAGTATTTTAAATAGAACGTAATGCTTAAACCCATTTTATAAACCGCATTATACATTTATTGGCAATTTTACCATTGCCGTAAATAAAATTTTGGCAATATTTTTTATTTTTATATATTATAACGTTTCTTTTTGCATATTGGTATTTTTACACCAATATGGTATCAAATAGCAATTCAAAATCCCGCTTAAATTATACACCGTGTAATTGTACCTTGTCCTCCACACTTTCAACTCTTTTGTTGAAAACTCTGTTGAAACCGTGGATAAACCCCCGGTTTTGCCCTGTTTTGCTTGTGGAAACCTGTTTTTTAGGGATAGTTTTCAACATAGTGTTGAAAACTATCCACATAACCGCTCGTTGAAACAAGATAAATGTGAACTTTTCGCGAACAAAAAATGACTAATTTACAAGGCATGTTATACTGTATTTTGGTAAAAAATTGTATACCTTTTTTACAAATCCTGATTGGAGCATTTAAAATGGAAATTTGTTCGCCTTTGGTTTTTGATGCAAACGGTATGGACCTTGCCGCCACATTAGAATGTGGGCAAACTTTTGGCTGGCGCCGTACCAAAGAAAACCATTTTGAGGGTGTTGCCGGGCAGTGTGCCGCAAACATTTGGCAGCAAAACAATACCTTATATATACAGCCTCTTTCTTTGGCAGCCCAAAATGCCGATTTTTGGCGGCACTACTTTACCCTGGATGAGGATTACCCCACCCTACTGCAGCGGTTTTGCACCCACAAAAAACTGGCTGCCTGTGTTGAGCCCTACGCCGGGGTAAGGGTGTTGCATCAGCCCTTTTTTGATACCCTGCTTAGCTTTATTTTAAGCCAAAACAATCATATTCCGCGCATAACTTCTTTGTTTCAAAATTTACGCCTTTTTTATGGTACAGAGCTGGCCCCCGGCCTATATGCCTGCCCCACACCACACTCCCTGGCACAAAAAACATTGGAGGAGCTTATTCCTTTAAAGGCGGGCTTTCGGGCAAAGTATTTGTTGGACGCCGCCAAAAAGGTGGATGCCGGGGTGGTAACCGAAGAACTGCTTGCCCCCCTGCCAGATGCCGAAGCCCGCCTTTTACTGCAAAATATTGCGGGGGTGGGCCCCAAAGTGGCCGATTGCGTGCTGCTGTACAGCCTAGGGCGCAAGCGAGTGGTGCCAATGGATGTGTGGATGAAACGCGCTATGGCTACCCTTTTCCCCCATGGGATGCCGCGTGCCGCCAAGGGAAGCGAGGGTATAGCCCAGCAATATATTTTTTGTGCCATGCGGGACAAAACCCTTTTTTAAAATAAAACTGCCCAAATAAGCATGCAAATCCCGTTTTGCCCGCCTATTTGGGCTTTTGCTTTTGCCTCTTTAATAAATTTTTAACAAAACCCTGTATTTACATTGTTTACAGCATAATCAAACTGCCCAAAAACAAGCTTACAAGATTGCTTTCGGGGCTTTATCGGTGTATACTAAATTGCAGAAACCACTTCTGGCCACAGCAATATTTACAGCCTGGCCGGCAAACATAGGAAAGAGGGAGATATAATGTTAGTAAACGCTGCCGAGATGCTAAAAAAAGCCCGTGACGGTCATTATGGTGTTGCCCAAATCAACATCAATAACCTGGAATGGACCAAGGCCGTTCTGCAAACCTCTCAGGAGTTGGGCAGCCCCGTTATTTTGGGCGTGTCCGAAGGCGCTGCCAAATATATGACCGGTTTTAAAACCGTAACCGCAATGGTACGTGCCATGGATAAAGACCTTGGCATTACCGTACCTGTTGCACTGCACCTAGACCATGGCTCTTACGAGGGCGCTTTAAAATGCATTGAGGCTGGATTTACCTCTATTATGTTTGACGGCAGCCACCTGCCTTTTGAAGAAAACCTTGAAAAAACCGCCGAGCTGGTACGCCTTGCACACGAAGCCGGCATGTCTATTGAAGCCGAAGTTGGCTCGATTGGCGGCGAAGAAGACGGCGTTGTTGGCATGGGCGAAGTAGCCGACCCCGAGCAGTGCCGCATTATTGCAGACCTTGGCGTAGACTTTTTGGCTGCCGGTATCGGCAACATCCACGGCGTTTACCCCGCCAACTGGAAGGGCCTCGATTTTGATACATTAGAAAAAATTCATGCTGCAACCGGTGGTATTCCTCTGGTTCTGCACGGCGGCACCGGAATTCCTGCCGATATGGTAAAAAAAGCCATTAGCCTTGGCGTAAGCAAGATTAACGTAAACACCGAGTGCCAGCTAAGCTTTGCTGCTGCTACCCGTAAATATGTAGAATCTGGCAAAGACCGCGAGGGCAAAGGCTTTGACCCCCGCAAACTACTTGCCCCCGGCGTAGAAGCCATTAAAACCACCGTACGTGAAAAATACGAGATGTTTGGCGTAGTAGGTAAGGCATAATTTATACATAACCAAAAGGCTCCCGGTTTTTAAACCGGGAGCCTTTTTTTACTGTTTTGCATCTTTTTTGTTTGGCCTTTGTAGCTGGTTATGGGTACTTTATAACCTGCTTTACAGAGTATAGGGCCCCATCAACTGCAAAAACACAAACATTACTATGCCCACCAGTATTATGCCCCCTGCTGCAAAAGCATGAAAACGCAGATGCATTTTAAGATGGGCTATATACTCTCTTATCACAGCAGTGGGCCAGTAATACCCCGCTGTTTTTGCGCCTATGCCATCTGCCTGCAGGCCCGCTTTGCGTGCATAGTTGCCCGCCCTCAGCAAATGGTAGTTGCTGGTAGAAAAAATACAGTTGTAGGGTTGGCCTGCCTGCTGCTCCTCTATTATTTTGCGAGAAAACTGCATGTTTTGCAGGGTATTTACCGATGCGCTTTCTTGTAAAATATCCTCTTTAGGTATTCCCTTTTCTATGGCGTATGCCGCCATGGCCTCTGCCTCTGGGCAGGGCTCATCACTGCCCTGCCCACCCGAGCAAATTAGGCGGGGCGGGCGGCGTTTAAGCTGCTGCTTTTTATAAAAATTGATTGCTTTGTCTATACGACCCCCCAAAAGTGGGGAAACTTTTCCGTTTATCAATCCGCTGCCCAAAATAACAATATAGTCTTGCTTTTTACGAGGCTTTACCCAGTTGCAAATAATAAGTGTTATTAAAAACAAAGTGGCATGCAAAACATAATAGGTAACAACAGCGCTAAATATCCCCTGCACCGCATACACCCATTGTGGAAGATTATTGGTAAGCCCCACTAAAAAGGACGCTATAACCAAAACCGTAAGCAGTATGCCCAGTAGCAGGGTAAGGCTGTTTGCCAAGGTGCGTTTTTCTTTTTTTAATACCTGCCTTGCGTTAAAAAACAAAAACACAATTAGTATATATACGCCAAAAGCCATTAACAGTATAACCAAGGCAAGTATGGCTAACAACACCAGCAAAAACGGCCTAAAATCGAAATAGGCCGCCAGCAAAACCGAGGCTGCGCCAAGACCTGCCAGCATATATAAAAAGAAAAAACCGCACCAAAGGCTGGTTTTGTGCCGCTTATAAACCAACCAAAACAGCGATACCGGCAATAAGATGCCCCCTACCCCGGTAATTATCCAAAGTTCCACTATTAGCCTCCCCAGAGCCCTGTTTAAATGTTTAACTACACATAGATATTTTTAATACTTATAAAAATATAAATACCCTATACAGCCGCATTTAGTGTGTTGCTGTATTTTTATTATATAATAAACTGCCCCAAAAAGAATACTGCCATTTTGCATTATAAATAGATGCAACCCCTTGCAGGGCTTGCCTTCGCCCTTGCTTATAAACAAGGCGCGGAGCGCCTTTTAACAGGCACTTTATTAAAGAATGTACTTTATAATGCATTTGACCTTGGTTGCCTTTGTAGCATGAGTAACATCGGCTTACACATTACATTACAAAGAATAATACCTTGACAGGTGAGGTATATGGTCTTATAATGCAATTGTGATGCAGAACATATTATTTACAAAGGGGGCAAAGAGTTGTCTATTACTTTTGATCTGATTCGCGGGCATACAGACGCTATCATACTTTCGTATCTTACAATAAAAGACAGCTATGGATACCAAATTAACAAAGATATCCAGCAAGCCACCGACAACCAGTTTGAACTGAAAGAGGCCACACTATACACCGCTTTTAAGCGGCTGGAGCAAACAGGGCTTATCACATCTTACTGGGGCGGTGACGAGGGCGCAGGCGCTCGCAGACGATACTACAGCATAACCGATACAGGCCGTGATGCTTACAAAGACTATGTACGGGAATGGCAGCACAGCAAAACTATTTTAGATAAACTGATTAAGTGAGGAATGCAATATGAATGAAAAAGAAAAATTGCGGCAGCATATCAATTACCTCTTTCAAAATGTACCCATGAGCCCTGCCGTGGCCGATTTGAAAGAAGAACTTCTTTCAAACTCTTTTGACAGGTATGACGACCTGGTAGCCCGCGGCATGCCCGAAGCCGACGCTTACCAAAGCGTAGTGGGCAGCATTGGCAATGTTGATGAACTTTTGGTTTCTATGGGCAGTGTACAAAGCACCAATTATGCATCCGACTGGGACGAGGAGCGCCGCAGCCACACCGCCCTTACCACTACCATAGCCATTGGGCTGTATGTGTTGGCCGCCGTTGTATTTTTTGTGGGCATTTTTATTGGCGAAGTAAGCGGCATTGATGCTCTTATCTTATTGTTTTTGGCCATTGCAGCTACCATTTGCATTGTGCCCACCTGCATGCTTGTATACAACTCTTACCGTTGGCCCCGCTACAAAAAACGCAGCGAAACAATGGTAGAAGATTTTAAGCAGTGGAACAATAACACCAAAAAGAACAAACAGTTAAAACGTTCTCTTTCGGGCATTTTATGGCTGATTGTTGTAATTATATATTTTATGGTTAGTTTTACCACCTTTGCGTGGCATATTACATGGATTGTGTTTTTGGTAGGTGCCTGTCTCGACTCGGTTTTGGGGTTGCTGTTGGGCAATGTGGAGGATAAAAAATGAAAAAAGCAGTAAGCATAACCATGGCAATTTTTTTACTGTTATTGGCGGCCTTTTTAGTAGTTGTTTTGGTTTTGGGCATACAGGGGCGCATGTTTTCTTTTAATGGCAATTGGATGAAGCTGCGCCATACAGAAGCCATTAGCCTTGGCAACCAAGATACCCTAAAAATAGATGTGCGCAGTTACAGCGTGGTGATTAAAAAGGTTGGCGCCACAGAGGAGCCACGGATAGAGGTATACTCTCTTCCATGGGGCAATTTTGCCTCTAACGAAGTAGAGATTGCCTCTGGCGACAATACTTTGTCTATAAAACAAACCTCAAGCTTTACTTTTTCTTTCCTCGGGGGCAGTTACAGGCAACTGCGTTTGTATCTTCCCGAAGGGTGGCAGGGCACCTTGCTGGCAGAGCAGGGCAGTGGGAGCCTCTCTTTAAATGATAACTTTGACCTTAACAAGCTTACAGCCACGGTACAAAGCGGGTCCATTCGTGTAGAAAATGTTACCGTAAAAGAGGATGCCGTGCTTTCTTCAAACAGCGGCAGCATACGCGCCAATTCTCTTACCGCCAAAAATATATCGGTAAAGGCAAGCAGCGGCAGCATTAGGGTAGAAACCGCCGTTGCCAACACCATTGATGTGTATGCCTCAAGCGGCAGCATACACATGGGCACAGTAAACGGGCAGTTTTCGCTTCAGTCCAGCAGCGGCAGTATCTCTGTGGATGCTGGCAACGGCGGAGGGTCTGTGCGAGCAAACTCGGGCTCTGTGCGGGTTTATATGAATGAAGTGACCAATGATTTATCCCTTTCTGCGGGCAGCGGCTCGGTTCGTTTAAACCTGCCCTCTAACATCGGTTTTTCTTTTGAGGGGCAAACCGGCAGCGGCAGCCTAAAAACCGACTTTGATTCCTCTCTGTCTTACAACGGCCGTAACTATGCCAGCGGACAGGTAGGAAACGGCGGCCCCAGTATTCAATGTACAGCGGGCAGCGGCAGTGTTCATGTAGAGTTGGGCATATAATGCAGCCTTTATAATACTAACCCCCGCCAACCTTTTGTAAAAAGGTTGGCGGGGGTTTTATTTGCTGCGCAGGCATACCATATATGCATGCGAGCAAAATCTCTCGGCTTATCTACTGCCCCATTACTGCATTAACGCAGGCATTTGTCATGTTTGAATGCTCTTAAAAAACAAAATGTATTGGGTATACTTTCCGCCTTGCCTCATAGAATATTTATTTGATTGTTGCTGGCCTAAAACACCCATTTACTGCCGGTTTACTTTTAAAAGTAACCTTTGATTGTGCACACAACGCCGCCTGCATAATGTGCGCATTACACCGATATTATTGGTTGAAAAAAAAAGTAAAAGGATGCTTATACAAGCATCCTTTTACTATACAATATTATTCTGCAATTACCGGCACAGTAACCAGGTTTTTAAGATTAAAGTCGTCATCGTAGAAAAAGATTTCCAGCGGGTCTGCCGTTACATCGACATCCAATGTAAGGATGGTGTAGTACAGGGTAGTGCTGCCTGCTTTGGTATCTTCGGGCATCATTCCGTCGGACAATGCGCCAGGATCCAGCTCAAGGCTTACAGGGAAGTTGGAGAAGCCCATAGTAACTTCGTTTTGGTCGATATAAAAACGATCTAAGTCCGGCTTCGCATCATCATTGCTGTTATTGGTAAACTCGTAATAAAGTACCACCGCGGGGCCCATGGTGTCGCTGGTTAAATATGCATCCCTAAAGGTGTAGGTATATTGACCAACATCTACATTGCTGTTGGTGTAGTAGTTATCGTAGTTGGGGGTTAGCATGGTAATCTCTTTGGCAAACACATCCAAAATTTCTTCCCTGCTATTATCTACTGTGCTGTAGATATAACCCTCTACCGAGCCACTAACCGAAAATACATCTCCCGCTGCGGGGGGCGTATCCAGGGCATCTACATTTAGCAAAAATACATAGTCGTGCTCACGCTCTATGCAAGCATATACATAGGTTTGTGTGCCGCCGTCTTCTTCGTCAAAATCGTACTGCTCGGGGTCTGTTAAGGCAGTAGCGGTAAAAGTAATTTTTTTACCGGTAATCGAGTGTGTCTCGGTGCTTGTGGGTATTGTTATAAGATACTCGAGTGCCTGATAAACCTCTTCAGGATCTTTGGGGCCACTTTTGCCCAAAAGGGAGTCGAAATCGAAAGAACACCCCACCAGAACAAAGGCCAAAATGGCGCAACAAAATAAGGCTGTCATTTTTTTAAGCATTGCTATAGTCCTCCTCAAATTTTTTATTTTTTGCACACTTTCCCCAGGCAAAAAATAAATTTAACAATAAGATATCACTTTTGTTTACCGATATAATACTAAAGTAGTTCACATTTATTTGTCAATGCTTACCACTGTATTTTGATGAAATACACAATCCCTCTGTTTTACCATATTAAATAAATATAGGGTATTACTATAAATTTACTTTGCTTTATCTTTTTAACCATTGCCAGCCAAACCGTATTATTGTCAAAAAAAAGCAACAGGCTCCTATATAGCAGGAACCTGTTGCTTTTAATTGATTAATGAAGCATTAAGCCATTACAGGGTAGAAAGACGCTCTACCTGTGCTTTCAGCTGGCTTGCCATTTCGGAAGGCAGGCGGCTGCCAAACTTGGAATAAAATTCTTCTACACCCTTAGCATCGTCCAGCCACAGCTCTTTGTCTACCGACAGCAAGTCGCGTACGGTCTCCAAGGTGATATCGTCCAAACCGGCAATGTCGATATCCTCGGCATTGGGCAGGTAGCCAATGGGGGTTTCGTTTGCTGCAATTTCGTCATTGCTGCGGGCAAGTATCCACATCAATGCACGCATATTGTCTCCAAATCCGGGCCAAATAAAGTGGCCTTCGTCATCGGTGCGGAACCAGTTTACGTTAAAGATTTTGGGAGCTTTATCACCCAGCTTCTCGCCCATATCCAGCCAATGCTGCCAGTAATCGCCCATGTTGTAGCCGCAGAAAGGCAGCATAGCCATTGGGTCGCGGCGTACAACGCCTACAGCGCCGGCAGCGGCAGCGGTGGTTTCGCTGGCCATAATAGAGCCTACGAATACGCCGTGTTTCCAGTCGAAGCTCTGGTATACCAGAGGCGCGGTTTTAGCGCGACGGCCGCCAAATACGATGGCAGAAATAGGCACGCCGTTGGGGTTCTCAAACTCGGAAGAAACGCAAGGGCAGTTGATAGCCGGAGCGGTAAAGCGGCTGTTGGGAT
>JBKEAM010000113.1:0-23878 GCA_047972265.1 Oscillospiraceae bacterium
CCTATTACAATTCTTTCCGTCCGCACTCTGCTATTGGCTGGATTTCTCCAAACGAATTCGCCCGTAATTTTTATCTCGTTGCTTGTTGAGTTTGCTGTCTACTTTTTCGGGAAGGGCTCAAACCCCTCTATTGGGTATAGCTCCAGTTTGGTTCCCTGTGTATCAAAAAACACAATGGGCGGGTTTTGCTCTTTTATATAGGTTTTAAAACCAAGGCTTTTGTAAAATGCCAGCGCTTTTTGCATATCCCTCACACCAAGGCAAATTAAGTTAATCCTGTTCATGTTGCTCTCCTTTTTCTTTATTCTTTATTTATGCCAAATTATACGTGTACAATACAGCATCTGTAACAAATACAGCGGCCCCACACCGCAAGGGGACCGCTGTATTTACCTGTTAAATTTGTATTCCTTTATTCAACCGTTACAGTGCCATCCTCTGTAACGCTTACCATCATACCGGTTTGCACTGCCTGCAAAAATTCGTCACCAAGGCTGTCTACCGTAGGCATGCTTTGCTCTGTCCATACATCTGCCAAAATAGCCCCCGCCCCCGCTAAAGAATCGATGGGTTTAGAAAACAGCAGGCAGGCTGGCTGCTGCCCCAGCGCCGCCGCACAGTACAGCACCATACCGCCGGTGGTAGAGCCAATGGTTTGGGGCATGCACAGTGCCTTGCCGTACATGGGCTTGCCATACAGGTCTTTATTGTTTTGGTCTGCACAGGTTGCCTTTTTATCCCCAAACATCAAACTTTTTTGAAAGCTGGCCAAAGTATTAAACCCCTGTGCCGAAACAAGAGCCTCTGCCTTAGCCCTACCGGGCACAACCACTCTGCCTTTAAAGGTTTTCATATCAGTTGCCCTCCTGTGTAATCTGCTTTAAAATCTCATCGCTGGTATAATAGCGCGACGAGGTATAGGTGCGCAGCTTGTTGGAGTTTGTAATAACCGGCATTTTGCCGCACAGCGGGTTGTTCATATACATAAGCGGGCAAATAGAGGTTACCACCACACCCGCCTGCTGCACCTGCTGTGCCAGCGGCGTTTTTACAAACTGCCTTACAACCGCAGGGGCGGCCGTAAACACGGTGGGTACCGTAACTTTTTTACGCCCGCTTTGTTGCAGCGCATGCACTACTTTTTGGCTCCAATCGTTTATTTGGCTGGTAGAAAGGTGCGGGCAGCCGATAAAGCACAGCTTTGGTTTTGCCTGTGGGTCTTTCCAAATACAGGGGTAACCATCTTTTACACGCTTCAATTCGGCATCATCTATCACATAGGTTTTAGCCCCGCTTTGCACCAGTTTTTCTCCCAGTTCGGCAGCTTCGGGGGTTAGGTTGTCTACATGGTACAGCCCCACCGCGCCATTGCTGGCTGTGGCTGCGCCCATATCCTTTAGGTAATCCTGCGCGGCGGGAGTAAGCTCTTTGCCCAGCCACTTATCCAGCCCTTTAATATAGGGCACATCCTCCATTACCTTCATGCCAATGGCGCTGCCCAGCACCTGCGCTTCAGGCTGGCTTTCGGTTTTAACTTCTACCACCCAGCTTGCTTTACGTCCCTCGTCTGTAAGCAGGCCAAAATAAGGCACCCAGCCTACAATGCTGCCAAACAGCTCTATAATGCCAGAGTTACGGTTGCACCGCGCCCCCAGTACACTGTTGGCATATACCACTGCACTGCTTTCGGCCCAAGACAGTACATCGCCCTTTTGCGGTTTATTGCCTACCTCATCCATATAGCAGGTGCAGGTAAAGGCGTCCTCATCCATTAAACCCAGTTGTTTTAATTGTTTTTCGTAATCGGTTTGTTTAGAGTACATTACCTTAAAAAACAAGCTTTGTAACAGGTTGGCGGGCACGGCACTGTCCAGCGGGCGGGGGTCTACGCTAAACTTTTGCTCCGAAAGCGCTCCTCCCTCTATCAGCTTATCCATCAGTTCGTACACCGGCTTCATTACAGAAAGGCCAAAGCTAGTAACCAAATGCCCGTTTTTACCAGTAACCGGCACCATTTTTTCGGCATTAAAAATCTCCCCGTACATAACAAGGGTTTTCATTACCTTTGCTTTGTCTTCCCCCATTTTGCCGTCTAAAACAGCCTGCTGCTCGGCTGTAAGCTGCATAGCCATATATTTTTCCTCCCTTAGCATTTTATAATGCGCTTCTTCTTTTATTACCCGGCGCAATTACGGCTGCAAAATACGCTTTTTGTATCGGCAGGCAATCCATTTAAAAAGCAAACAGATTGCTTTGCCCCATATATTATTTGTACTTTATGGGCTTATCCTCCCGCACCTTTGCGAGAGGATAGTATTGCCCGCAACCTGGCATATGTTATTAAATGCTTATCCCCAAACGGTAGGCGGCACGCACTGCCTCCAGCACTTTACCCGCTGCAAAACTATCGCCAATGTTGTACAGCTCGGGAGCGGCGTTTTCTTTTTGCGCCTGCATAAACAGGCTGTCATCCGGGCGGCCTCCTGCTGCAAATACTACAAGATCCGCCTGCAGCTCTTCGTTGCGGTTTTCGGTGCCCAGTTTTGGCGCCAAAGGATTTTCGATATTCTTAGGTAAAATAGGCGCCCAGCTATTGTAGGGGTCTGGCACATTTTTATGATGATTGCGGGACACCAGCACCTTGCCCTCTTCAAACCCGGTTACCTTGGTGCAGTTGTATAGCTCTATCCCATATTTTTTAAACGAGTGCAATAAGTGCCCGCGGTTTGCGGTACAGGCGCCCTCCATAAATTCAGGCTCCATCTCCAGTATTTTAACGTCTTTTCCATGCTCATGCTTTAGCCAATACGCCATCTCGCATCCCACCACGCCGCCGCCTACAATGGCTACGGTTTTGGCTTCTTCCAGTTTTTCGGGATGCAGGAATAACTCGGTAGCCTGTATGCTTTTTATTTTGTCCAGTCCCGGCAGGGGCAGCTCTAAAGCTTTGGTGCCCACAGCAAAAACCACGGCGTCGTATTTTTCTTTTGCAAGCTCCTCTACGCTTACTTCGTGGTTCTTTTTCACCTTAAAATCTTTTTCTTTTTCGGTTTTTTCAGCCATATAGTTTAGGTAATCCAGGTAGTTTTTTATATCAAATTTAATTTTTGGCACACAGCCGGGTACAATTTTGCCGCCCAGTTCTCCTGTTTTTTCAAACAGGTCTACTTTATGCCCGCGGTCTGCGGCTACAGCCGCCAGCACCACACCGCCGGGTCCGCCCCCAATTACCGCTATGTTTTTCTTTTTTGTTGCCTTAGGCGGTATGGCAGGCAGCATATACTCAAAACTGGTAAGAGGGTTTACAGCACACTGGGGGTGCCCAGCTTCCACAAACTCATTCAGGCAACCTTCTTGGCAGCCAATGCAGGGGCGTATATCCTTTACCTTGCCCGCAAAGGCTTTGTTTGGCCATTCGGGATCCGCCAGCAGAGGCCGCCCCAGCATTACCATATCACAGTCACCCTCGCGCAGGCTTTGCTCTGCCAAATCGGGATAACCAAGCTTACCCACCGCAACCACCGGCACCGGTACGCCCGCGTTAGAAAGTATATTTTTTTCGGCAAAGTATTCTTTTACAAGGCGCGATACCTTTAAAAAGCATCCGGCGGGCATACTGGCGGGCGGATGGGGCATCCACCAGTTATCGTAACAGCCCAGGTCTACATCAAACATGTCCACCCCGGCCTTTACCAATTCGTGCATATAATCCAGCGTCATTTGCACCGTGCGGCCATTGGTAAACTTTTTCATAAATGTGCCGTTCATGGCTTCGCCGTAGGTTTCGTTTAATGCCAAAGAAAGATCTATACGGTACATAATAGGATAATGTGGCCCGGTGCGGCGGCGTATCTCTTTTATCATATCAACGCCAAAACGCATCCAATCGGCATAGCGCCCCAGCTTGCGCCGATTAAAGGCAGGGTTGGTCATTTGCTCCAGCAAATATCCCTCGTGCCCATGCAGGTATACACCGTCCAACCCCATAGCCTTTGCATCTGCCGAGGCCTGCCCGGTATTTTTTACTATCTTTTTCAGCTTGCCGTCCGACAGGCGCCAGCAGGGTACGTTAGGCATATAAAAATTTGGGTTAAAAGAGGAAGACACCGGCATTTTGGCCTGCGTGAGCAGGCATTGGGGGTTGCCCACACGTCCAAGCCCCGCTGTTAATTGTATAAATATCTTGCTGCCAAAGGCATGTATGCCCTGTGCAAGGTCTCGCCAACCGCAGTAAACTGTACGGCTGCGATCTATACGAGGAAAGTAGCTTAGCTTGCCAAGCTCTGTAATAGAGTTATCTATCCCGTGGCTTATTGGCACAAGCCCTGTGGTAATTAAACCGGTGCCGCCTTTTGCGCGGGCAAAAAAATACTCCAACATTTGCTGGTTGGGGCGTCCGGTTTCCTCACACATATCTATGTTGCCCATAGGTGCCATTACAAGGCGGTTTTTAATGGTGGTTTTATTTACTTTAATAGGAGAAAACATATTGCTGTAGGGGTAAAGCTCCTGTGTCATTTGCGCAGTGCCCTCACGCTGCTGCTCAAAATCTTTACTGCCCAAAGACCAGCCTGCATACCAGTCTACCAAATCCTGAATCATTGCATCTGTTTTCATGTCCTCACCTTTCCCTTTATGTGGTTACTTTAGTATAAAACAAACCCTCCCGCGGCTATTGTTCCATGTTTATAGTATGCTTTTGTTAACAAAATGTCAATCTTATTACATTGCTTTTTTGTGGTATTTTACCTGGTGTTTGCATTGTTTTACATTGCCTTGCCCGCTTTTGCTTTGCGTAAATTGACGCATCTTGCGGCCAATGTTATAATTTTATATATATACCCTCTATGGGTATACGAAGGGAGGCTTTATAGTGCGAAAATGTATGGATTTTGACAATTTGCACCGCCGCTTAAATAAAATTACCGGGCAATTAAAAGCCATAGACAAAATGATTGAGGAGGATGTACCCTGCGAGGATATCCTTATTCAAATTAATGCTGCCAAAAGCGCCCTACACAAGGTGGGGCAGGTTGTTTTAGAGGGACATTTAAACCACTGTGTAAAAGAGGGCATAGAGCACGGCGATGCCGATAAAACCATTGACGAACTTGCGAAAGCGGTAGAACATTTTTCTCGTATGTCTTAAAAATTTTATAAAATTAGTAAAACAGCCGCAAAATGTGGCTGTTTTTTTATTGACACACTATACCCCTATGGGTATACTATACCCATACCCTCATATGTATAATATCTTGTTAGGAGTCATCATGATTGCATTTTTTAAAGACGAGCAAAAACGCACCCTGTTGTTTTTAGGCCTATCATTTGTTTCACTGATTATAAGCTTTTTTAATATTGGGAATTTGCCGGTAGATGCCGCATGGGTTGCCATATTGTTGTGTGGCCTGCCAATTGTAAAAGGAGCCGTTGTGGGGCTGGTTACAGAGTTTGATATTAAAGCAGACGTGCTGGTTTCTATTGCACTGGTTGCCTCGGTAATTATCAGCCAAATTTTTGCCGCGGGAGAAATTGCCTTTATTATGTCTTTGGGTGCTTATCTTGAAGAGCGCACCGTATCAAAGGCCCGTGCCGGAATACAGCGGCTGATACAACTTACCCCTGCCACCGCCCGTGTGCAGCGCCAAAACGAGTTTACTGTAATACCCGCCGAAGAAGTGCAAAAAGGTGAGATTTTGCGGGTACTGGCAGGCGAAACCATTGCTGTAGACGGCATTGTTGTACAGGGAAACACCTCTATAAACCAAGCTGTAATGACTGGTGAATCTTTGCCTGTGGATAAAACCACCGGAGACGAGGTGTTTAGCGGTACCGTAAACCAGTATGGCACCTTTGACATGCTAGCCACCAAGGTAGGCAAAGATAGCTCTTTGCAGCGCATGATACAACTGGTTCAATCTGCCGATGCAGACAAGGCCAAAATAGTGGGCATTGCAGACCGGTGGGCTACCTGGATAGTTGTTATAGCCCTTGCTTCTGCCATTATTACCTGGATAGCCACCGGAGAAATTATACGCGCCGTTACCATATTGGTTGTTTTTTGTCCCTGCGCATTGGTGCTGGCCACCCCTACTGCCATTATGGCAGGGATTGGTAATGCCTCTAAATACGGCATTTTGGTGCGCGAAGGGGATGCACTAGAGCGGCTTGCCGGTGTAAAGTGCATTGCTTTTGATAAAACAGGCACCCTTACCTGCGGTAAACCAGTGGTTACCGAGATATACACAGGTGATGACACCGCCCTTACCAAACAGGAACTTTTACAGCTTGCTGCCTCGGCAGAGATAAACTCGGAGCATCCTTTGGGCAAGGCCATTGTAGAGCATTACAAAACAGAGCGCGGCACACTGCCGCCCCAGCCCCAAAGCTTTTCCCTTTTGGCTGGTATGGGGATAACCGCCACAATTGAGCAAAAAGAAATATTGGCCGGCAACCTTTTACTGCTTGAGCAAAACAATATACGCGTGCCTCAAAGCCTATTGCATCAATCGAAAGAAGCCAGCGACAACGGCTGCACCATTATTTTTGTTGCGGTTAACGGGCTTGCCGCAGGCTATATTGCGCTTGCAGACGTACTGCGCCCAGACGTTGCCGCCACCATTGCCGCCGTACAAAAAACCGGGGTAGAAACCCTACTGCTTACGGGAGACTCTGCCCCTGCGGCCAACCATATTGCCCAAAGCGCAGGCATTGCCAAGGTGCGCGCCGCCTGTTTGCCACAAGATAAAATGGATGCCATTGCAGAATACCAGCAAAACGGCCAGCCTGTGTGCATGGTGGGCGACGGCATTAACGATGCCCCGGCCCTTAAAACCGTCCATGTGGGCATTGCCATGGGCGGTATAGGCAGCGATATTGCTGTTGACGCCGCCGACATTGCCCTTGTTGGCGATGATATTAAACAACTGCCCCACCTGCTGCTGCTTGCCAAAAAGACTATGCGCACCATACATATAAACCTTGCGGCGTCTTTGCTTCTTAATTTTGTTGCCATTATTCTTGCAATTTCGGGTTTGATAGACCCGGTGCTGGGTGCCCTTGTACACAATGCGGGCTCGGTAACGGTTATTATACTTTCTGCACTATTACTAAACTGGAGGGAACACAAATGAGTTGGATATTATTTGCACTGTTTTGCATTGTTGGTTTGGGGTTATTGGGCGGCGGCCTGTATTATTGGGTAAAAGAAAAGGCCGATGCCGAATCGGTTAAGCTATACCGCATTATTTCTGTAATAGGCGCTTTGCTTATTGTTGGGGCCTTGCTCTTTCAGTTTGTTTTGTTCTAATCTGCTTTCTTATCTTCTTTTATACAGTACCCCAGTATCTAACATTGCATAATGCTGGGCGTTTGCAAAATCGATTTTAAAATACATTGCTTTTCTGCTAATGTATATAATGACCAATTATATACATTATGTATTTTAACAATGTGCCAAGTCTTACTGTACATTGCCTAACATCAGGCTGGCATTAAAGGGGTTACGGTGGAATTTGCGCAATTAACCATCTGTAATTAAATGATCTTAGCTGCCATTTTCTGCATCCAGTATAAAAGCAAACCGCTCTCCTTATAAATAAAGGAGAGCGGTTTTAATTGTGTTTGCTTTGGTTTACGCGTTATCTTTTTTTACCACCTTAGGCCCGGCAGAGGTATCCTCTACAACATAACCCATTTCGGCAAGTTCATCACGCAGGGTATCGGCACGCGCCCAGTCTTTTTCTTTGCGGGCATCTTCGCGCTCATTTACCAGTTTTTGCACTGCACGGGGTACACGGCTGTCTTTGCGGTTATACAGCAGGCCCAGTACCTCGGCCATACTGTCAAATATTTCGGCTGTTTCTTCTAGGGCGCCCTTTGCACTTTCGTTCATGCGAGTGTTTATTTCGGTTACCATTTCAAACATACTGGCAAGGGCATCGGCGGTATTCAGGTCGTCGTCCATACCCTCTATAAACTCTGCCATTTTTTCTCTTGCGCGTATCAGCACTTTATTTTCGCCGGTAATTTCGGCATTTTTAATGGCAAAATCCAGGTTTTCGCGGCAGGTATACAGCCTCTCCAGGCTGGTTTTGCACTGCTCTAAAATTTCCATGGTAAAGTTGATGGGGGTGCGGTAATGCGCCGACAGCATAAAGTAACGAATGGGCTCGTACCCTATTTGCTCGGCCACCTGCCGCACTGTAAAAAAGTTGCCGCTGGATTTAGACATTTTACGGTCTTCTATATTTAAAAATCCGTTATGCATCCAGTAGTGCGCAAGTTCGGCCTCGTTTGCACATTCGCTCTGGGCAATCTCGTTTTCGTGATGGGGAAAAATCAAATCCATGCCGCCACCATGAATATCGATGGTATTGCCCAGATGTTTTTTTGCCATGGCGCTGCACTCAATGTGCCAGCCGGGACGGCCCTGCCCCCAGGGAGAATCCCACGCGGGTTCGTCAGGCTTGGCCGATTTCCATACTGCAAAGTCGGCTCCATCCTCTTTTAACCCGCCATCCAGCGAGGAAGAAAGTTCACGCCCGCTGCGCAGGTCGTCCAGCCCTATATGAGAGAGCTTACCGTAATCTTTAAAGTGGCGGGCACGAAAATACACGTCGCCATTTTCGGCCACATATCCATAACCCTTATCCAGTATCTCCTGCACCATAGCCAAAATTTCTTCTACATGCTCTGTGGCGCGCGGCATAGCAACAGGGCGCTGTACATTTAGCCCGTCAGAATCTTTAAGGTATTCTTTTTCGTACTGCGCGGCAATCTTTTTTACCGTTGTGTTTTGTTCTTTTGCTGCGTTAATCAGTTTATCATCAATATCGGTAATATTGCTTACATACAGCACGTTGTTGCCTTGATAGGTAAGGTAGCGCCGCAGGGTATCAAATACACACAGCGGGCGCGCATTGCCAATATGGATGTAGTTGTATACTGTGGGGCCGCATACATACACACGGTATTCCCCTACCTTAATAGGCACAAGCTCTTCTTTTTCTCTTGTAAGCGTATTGTATATTTTCATAGTAACATGCCTCTCTGTATATATCTGTGCAGCTTTTTATTTTGCAGTATTTATATAAGAACGGTTGGCCCATATGTATTGTATGCCCGATATAGCCGTTAGTGCCGCTACCAGCCAACACAACCACCAAGAAATCACCAATGCCGCCGAGCCAAGCTGCGGCAAGGGCACTGCATAGGCAATACCCGCCATAAGATAGTAAATTATAATGCTTACCATTTGCAGTACTGTTTTTGCCTTGCCCCAAATGTTGGCTGCAATTACCTTGCCGCCCGGTGCGCCTGCCGCTATCATGCGCACGCCCGACACCGCAAATTCTCTTGTAATAATAATAACCATAACAATGGGATGGCAGGCGCCGTCCATCATCATATACAAAAACGCGGTGGTGGTTAGTATCTTATCGGCAAGAGGGTCTGCAAACTTACCAAAATCGGTAACAAGGCCGCGCTTGCGTGCAATATGGCCATCCAAAAAATCGGTATAGCTGGCAAACGCAAAAACAGCCATTGCTATTAAATATGCAAACCTAAACTGTGGCAGGGATGCAAACACAATAAATACCGGTATTAATAAAATGCGAAGCACTGTAAGCTTGTTGGGCAGGTTCATAACAGCATGTTCTCCTTTTGGGCGCACATATTTTTATGTGGGTTGCCTTATACTTTACTCCATACTGGCGTACAGGTCAACTTCATCTGCAGCGGTAACATATACATTGTAAAACTGCCCCTCTTGCATGGGGTAAGAGGCATCTACCAATACATTTGCATCTATTTCGGGGGCATCGGCGGCACTGCGGCACAGCCAGTAAGCCTCATCTTCATCCATGCCATCACACACAACCTCTATTGTTTTGCCAATATAAGCTTCTTGCTTTTGCGCCATAATCCGGCTTTGTATTTCCATTATGTCATTGGCCCTGCGCTGCTTTTCTTCTTCTTCAAGCTGGTTATCCATTTTAGCCGCACTTGTTCCCTCTTCGGGAGAATAAGCAAAACATCCCAGCCTGTCAAACTTTGCTTCCTCAACAAAATTGCACAGGGTTTGGTATTGCTCCTCTGTCTCTCCGGGGTAGCCCGCTATTAAAGTGGTGCGCAAAACAGCTTTTGGCAATATACGGCGAATCATCCGAAGTGCCCCGCGTATGGTGGCACTGTCTCCCACCCGGCGCATACTGCGTAAAATGCCGTCATCTATGTGTTGTATGGGCAAATCGAGGTAAGGCAGAACATGGCGGCTGGCCGCAATGGTTTGCAGCAATTCTTCGGTAATGCGCTCGGGATAGGCATACAGCAAACGTATCCAGTGCAGGCCCTCTATTTCGTCCAGCGCACGCAGCAGCTCACACAAGCGGTTACGGCCAAGGTCGTCTCCGTATGCAGTAACATCCTGCGCAACCAGCACTACTTCCCGCACGCCCTGTTCTGCCAGCCACTTGGCCTCCTGCACACAATCCTCAAACGGGCGGCTGCGCAGCGGCCCGCGTATAGCAGGGATGGCACAGTAAGAGCAGTTGTGAGAGCATCCCTCTGCAATTTTAAGCCAGGCATAATGCCCGGGCGTACTAATAATGCGGCTGCCGCCCAAGGGCAAATCGGTTTTGCGGGCAAAGTGCAGCGCGGGCTGCTGTGTGCCCGAAAGTTCGCGCATAATTTGGGGCAGAGTACCATTGGCACCTATGCCCACAACAGCGTCCACCTCGGGTATTTCATCCGAGAGTTCTTCGCGATAACGCTCGGCCAAACAGCCGGTAACAACCACTTTTAAATCCGGGTTTTCTTTTTTGGCAGAGCAAGCGTTTAAAATCGCCTCTATGGCTTCTTCTTTTGCACTTTGTATAAACCCGCAGGTATTAATAATTACGGCTTCTGCCTGCTCTACCTGCGGCACGGTATTGTGCCCATCCTCTATCAGGGCCCTGCAAAAAACATCGGCATCTGCCTGGTTTTTAGGGCATCCCAGTGAAACTACAGCTATCTTCATGTATCCTCCGATCCATAGGGATCCTCTATCTGTTGCAGGGCATTTTGCACTACCTTGCGTATAACATCGTACGAAAAACCCCGCCTGCCAAGCGCGGCCTTTACCTTTTCGGTCTCTCCGCGTTGCAGGGCACGGGTATATTTTTTTTCTACCAGTTCTGCCGCTATTGCGGTATCGTCTATTTGCAGGCCGTCTACCGCTTCTTCTGTAATATCCCGTGATATACCAAGGCTTGCAAGCTTTTGAGAAATCTCTCGGCTGCTTTTGCCCCGGCGCATCATCTCCTGCGCTTTCATCCCGGCAAAGCGTGCATCCTCTACCAGACCTATTTTACACAGGGCGGCAACCGCCGCCGCTGCCGTTTCTTTATCGTACTTGCGGCACAGCTTTTGGTACAGCTCGTTTTCTCCATGCTCCCGCATAGAGAGGTAGCGCAAACCCTGCTGCCGAGCCTTTTCGTTATCGCTGGTACTGCGCAAAAAAGCCAGGTCTTCTTCCTCAATCCAATCCTCGGCATGCAGCCCGCTGCCCGCAAAGGTATTTTCATCTAGGGAGAATAAAAAACCTTCGTCACAAAACAGGGCATATCTGCCCTGTTTTGTGACGCTTATTTTGGTAATTTGTATGTTATTGTTCATTCGTCCTCAGCCGAAATATCCAGCCCACGCTCGGACGGTGCTTTTTTTGATGCCGGTGCAGCAACCTCTAGTACAGCGGCATCCAAGTTGCCGCGTCCACCCATACGGGGTTTCTTTTTATTGGAGGCAAAAAGCTCTGCTGCATTGGCGCGGATTTTAGCCTCTATATCGTCGGCAAACTCCACATTTTCGGCCAAATACTTTTTGGCATTGTCGCGACCCTGGCCAAGGCGGGTTTCGCCAAAGTTAAACCATGCACCGCTTTTTTGGATAATACCAAGGTCTACAGCCAAATCCAAAAGCTCGCCCTCATGTGAGATACCCTCGCCAAACATAATATCAAACTGGGCTTCTTTAAAGGGAGGCGCCACCTTATTTTTTGCTACCTTTGCGCGGGTACGGTTGCCAATAATGGCACCCGAAGAATCTTTTAAGCTCTCGGTACGGCGTACATCAATACGTACTGAGGAATAGTATTTAAGTGCACGGCCGCCTGCGGTAACCTCGGGGTTGCCGTATACAATGCCCACCTTTTCGCGCAGCTGGTTAATAAAGATACAAACTGTATGGGTTTTACCAATAACGCTGGTAAGTTTGCGCAGGGCCTGGCTCATCAAACGTGCCTGCAAGCCAACGTGGGCATCGCCCATTTCGCCCTCAATTTCTGCACGGGGCACCATGGCCGCAACCGAGTCGATAACAATGGCGTCAATGGCACCGCTGCGTACCAGTGCTTCGGTAATTTCAAGAGCCTGCTCGCCTGTATCCGGCTGGCTAACCAGCAGGTTGGTGGTATCTACACCCAAGGCCGCAGCATAGCTGGGGTCTAAAGCATGCTCAACGTCTATAAAAGCAACCTCGCCGCCATTTTTTTGCGCCTCTGCCAGGGCATGCAATGCCAGTGTGGTTTTACCGCTGGATTCTGGCCCGTAAATTTCAATTACACGCCCGCGCGGCAAACCGCCTACACCAAGGGCAATATCCAGCGCGATAGACCCTGTAGAAATAGCGTCTACCTGCATGGTAACATTTTGGCCCATCTTCATAACAGCGCCCTTGCCAAAGGCTTTTTCGATGCTGGCTATTGCGGTGTCCAATGCTGCCTGACGGTTTTCTTTTGTAGCCTGTGCAGCGGACGGAACTGCTTTCTTTTCTGCCATTTCTTGTCTCCTTTTACTTTGGGAGTGTTTACTATTATTCTACCCTAAGCGGCCATTTGGCGCAAGCGAAAAAGGCATTTAGTTCTCCCTTTATTTACGGTGTACTGCAAGTATGCAGGGTAAAATCTTCTTGTTATATCTTTTTGCCAACAAGGCGTATGTAGCGGTAAATTCTACCCTGTTTATTTATGTTTAAAAGCGTTGTCAACAAGTACGCTTAGCACAAGCACAGCTTACAGTTTACAAATAGTTTTATTCTTTGGGGACTAGCTCATTATTTTCCCACCAGGGGGCTTCCTCTTGGGGGATGCTCTCCCTTTGCGCACTTCTACCCGTATAGTCAGTGCCATAGTTTATCTCTGGGGCAGGTGCATGGGGTGCATTTTCTGTATAACGAGGCTGCTGTACCGGCGCGTAAGGGCTGCTTCCATACCCGTTGGTTTGGGCAAATGGCCTTGTGGCTTGCGGTGGCGGGGTTGTTGGGCTCTCAGCTTTATTTGCTTTTGGCGGGGTTTGCCGTACCTGCTGCCTGCCGGCGGCCTGCATGGTTTGCTTTGGCTGCTGTGCCGCCTGCTGCGCAATGCGGGCATCGGGCTTTTGCTGGCGTGTAAATACCTGCCTGTTTTTGGCATCTGCGCCCCTTGCCGGTACCTGGACCGCGGCCTTTTCTTGTGGGGTTATGGGGGGCAGCGGAATATCCAGTTCTTCAAGTTCTTCCAACCCATCCATATCCTCGGTATCTTCACGGGGCACACCAATGGCTTTTTTCCATACACGGGCCCCATTTTTTTGTCCTGGCGCATCTGCCGCTTGCTTTTGCCATTCCTGCGCCACTTCACGCATCAGGTTTTGGCGTGCATTTTTTTGCTGAGCAGACTGGGCAATCGGCACAGCCTCCATCGCCGCAAAAAGCACCACCGGAAGCACAGGGAGCAAATCCACCGGTTTTGCAGGAAATAACAGCAGCCCAAACAGCAAAAGGCACATTGCCAAGCGCCAAAAAGAAAAGAACTCGTTGCCCTTAAAAGCGGCCTGTACCGCCCCAAATACCAGCAGTAAAATAAGCCCCATGCTCGCAGCATAGGCCACGTATTTTTCTACCATCGCCAGCACCGGCTGGTTTACATTGCTGCTTTGCTCTCCAAACAGGTAGATAACCTTGTTTACGGCATGCCGCAAGTACTGCTGCACACCCCATCCCTCTGTTTTTAGCTTATACTCTATACTCGCATAATCTGCCCGCAGCGTTTTAGAATCCCGCTGCAACATGGCGTCCAGTTCTGTCTCATAATTTTGTCCATTGTCCGCTATGCCTGCCGTTACCCAGTGAGAGAGAGGAATACCGGGATCGGACGAAGCGTCCGGCGGCATGCTGCTGGAAAAATGAACAGCAAAACCAGCGCCCACATACAGCAGCACCGCCACCAAAAAACCCGCCAACAGTACCCGCAGCCGCCCTTTGCCCTGTAATAAAACCAGCATATCCAGCCCAACCGCCAACACAAACAGCCAGGCACCGGGCCACAAAAGAGCCCCTACCCCACCAAGCCCGCCAAGCAGGCAAAAGTAAGGCAAAGACATAAGATATTCGTCACTTCTCCACATGCGGCGTATGCGTACCCACAAAAAGATAACGCCGGTAACCAAAGGCATAGCCAGCACCTGCGGCAACGGAACAATTGCTTTTATAAAAAGGGGCAGGCAGGTAATGCTGCCAAGCAAAAGCGCCAAGCCGCGCAGCGGCCCAAAGGCACTGCGGGTTGCCCGGTATGCCAGCAAGACCGATACCGTTACGGCCGCCGCCTGTAAAACCAACAGCGGAAAATAAAAATCTGTTGCCCCAAAATTGCGAAATATTTGAAACAAAAAGCACAAAAGTGCATAATATGGCCCCTGTGCGGGAGAAACCGCAACATAAAGCGGTGCGGTTTGCCCGGTAAGCACATACTGCGAAGCATAGGTATATGCACTGCCCATGGCACTTTGTGCAGGGGGCCACAACGTACCCGCCCCCACAATGGCAACAAATACAAGCAGCAAGCCAATGCCTGCCACCGGTTTTTCTATAATAGTGGGCAACGTTTTACGGCTGCGCAGCATATATAAAATACCCATAGGTACAGCGGCGCCCACCAACAATAAAATAATGCGCAACGGCAAAGATAAGGTGCCGTTGTTGTTTACCACCACTGCCCACGAAATAATAATGACACATAAAAAAGAAAAAAATATGCTTACGGCTTTATACACCGCCGAGGAATACACCTCTGTGCGCCGCATGCTTTGGCCGTTCTCAGGCTCCATTCTTTTGTCCCCCTCTTGTAAAGCCTACATGGCAAACAAAAGCACGCCATGCCCCATAAACGCAAACTGCTTTAAAAATAAACGGCGGCAAAGCTAAGGCCTTGCCGCCGCTGGTAATTTTTCCCTTTTGCCATACGGGCTATACTGCCTGTGGATGCAATTGTAAACACAGGCATTGCCTGCCGGGCAATGGATAGCAGCGCGGCTTATCAAACCAAAAAATCAGTTTGCCGTACTACTGAAAAGTTCCCTCGTCTGTTTCTTCCAGCATGGCTTCCACTTCCGAAAGGCCGGTGCCTGCGGGGATAAGCTTACCAATGATAACGTTCTCTTTCAGGCCAGCAAGCGGGTCTACCTTACCCTTAATGGCGGCATCGGTAAGTACGCGGGTGGTTTCCTGGAAGGAAGCTGCCGACAAGAAACTGTCGGTTGCCAAAGATGCTTTGGTAATACCCAGCAAAACAGGGGTAAAGGTAGCTTCGCGCAAGCCGTGCTCGCCCAGTTTAATACGGGCGGCCACTTCTTCGTTTTGTGCTTCCACCTCAGAGCGATCTATCAAAGAACCGCTCATCAGGCTGGTGGAGGCCGAATCCTCTACACGTACCTTACGCATCATCTGGCGTACAATTACCTCGATGTGCTTATCGTTGATATCTACGCCCTGCTGGCGGTATACGCCCTGTACTTCCTGAATCAGGTAGTTTTCTACCGCGGTAACACCCTTAATGGCAAGGATATCGTGCGGGTAGGCATGGCCCTCGGTAAGCATATCACCCAGTTCCAGCTCGTCGCCTTCTTGTACACGAATGCGCTGGCCAAATGGAATAAGATAGCTTCTCTCGGTGGGGGCGCCGTTTTCGTCCGCGCCCTCTACCACAACATGGCGGTTCTTTTTGGTATCGTCTATGTGCACAGTACCCGAAATCTCGCTCATAATAGCAAGGGCTTTGGGTTTACGTGCCTCAAACAATTCCTCTACGTGGGGCAAGCCCTGCGTAATATCCTCGGCGCTGGTTACACCACCGGTATGGAAGGTACGCATGGTAAGCTGTGTGCCCGGCTCGCCGATGCTTTGAGCTGCAATGATACCCACAGCCTCACCAATATGGATAGAACTGCCACTGGCAAGGTCGGAACCATAGCATTTAGCGCAAACACCGTTTTGAGCCTTGCAGCTTAATACGCTGCGAAGTTCTACCTTGGTAATCCCTGCGCCAACCACCAAAGCCGCGTCGTCCTCGGTCATCATGGTGTGTTTGTCTACCAATACCTTGCCGGTTTCGGGATGGTAAATGGTGTTTACAGGATAACGGCCAACCAAACGCTCCGACAGCGGCTCGATAACAGCATTGCCATCACCCAAAATGTCGGCCACAATAATGCCGGTGGGTGCACTGCAGTCTTCTTCGCGGATGATAACATCCTGCGAAACGTCTACCAGACGGCGGGTGAGGTATCCGGATTCTGCGGTACGCAGAGCGGTATCGGCTAGGCCCTTACGGGCGCCGCGGGAAGAAATGAAGTATTCCAGAATATCAAGGCCTTCGCGGTAGTTAGACCGAATCGGGATTTCGATTGTTTTACCCGAGGTATTGGCAATCAAACCACGCATACCGGCCAGCTGACGAATCTGCTGCATAGAACCACGAGCACCGGAGTCCGCCATCATAAAGATGGGGTTGCGTTCATCCAAGTTGTGTTCCAGCGCGTCCGAAACATCCTTGGTGGTTTTTTCCCAAATGCTTAGAATGCTGCGCAGACGCTCATCGTTAGAAACAAGGCCTTTGTTGTACTGCTTGGTAATTTTGGCAATGTCCTCGTCGGCTTTTGCAATCAGGTCTTTTTTCTGCGGCGGTATAATCGCGTCCGAAACAGCAACCGTAATGCCGCTGAGGGTAGAATATTTAAACCCAAGGGCTTTAATGCGGTCCAGCATTTCTGCTGTGGTTTCGGTGCCGTGCTTTTGAATACAGCGGTCGATGATATCGCCCAGTTTCTTTTTGTTTACCAAAAAGTCTATTTCCATGCGATACGCATTTTCGGGCAAAGAGCGGTCTATATACCCAAGGTCCTGCGGGATAGGCTCGTTAAACAGGATGCGCCCGGCAGTAATATCTACAATACTGTTGGCGGCATTCATGCCCTCGGCAGCACGGCGCACCTTAATTTTAGCGTGCAGGCTGATGATGCCTTCTTGGTAAGCCATGATGGCTTCGTTTTCGTCACGGAAAATCTTACCCTCGCCCAAATCGCCTTCGTTTACCATGGTAAGGTAGTAGCTCCCCAGTACCATATCCTGTGTAGGTACGGTAACTGGCTTGCCGTCAGAGGGTTTAAGCAGGTTTTTACTTGCCAGCATAAGCATGCGGGCTTCGCGCTGGGCTTCTTCGCTTAGCGGTACGTGTACAGCCATCTGGTCGCCGTCAAAGTCGGCGTTGTACGCGGTACATACTAAGGGGTGCAGTTTAAGGGCACGACCCTCAACCAGCACGGGCTCAAATGCCTGAATGCCCAAACGGTGCAATGTAGGCGCACGATTTAAAAGTACAGGGTGCCCTTTAATTACGGTCTCCAAAGAGTCCCATACTTCGGGGCGCACACGCTCTACCATTTTACGGGCGCTTTTAATGTTGTTGGCCAGGTGGTTTTCCACCAAGTCTTTCATTACAAAGGGTTTAAACAGTTCCAGCGCCATCTCTTTGGGCAAGCCGCACTGGCACATTTTTAATTCAGGCCCTACTACGATAACCGAACGGCCGGAGTAGTCTACACGTTTGCCCAGCAGGTTTTGGCGGAAACGTCCCTGCTTGCCTTTCAGCATGTCCGAAAGGCTTTTGAGCGGACGGTTATTGGGGCCGGTTACAGCGCGGCCGCGGCGGCCATTGTCTACAAGGGCGTCAACGGCCTCTTGCAGCATGCGCTTTTCGTTGCGCACAATAATGTCCGGCGCACCCAGTTCCAACAGCCTTTTCAGGCGGTTGTTACGGTTGATTACGCGGCGGTACAAATCGTTTAGGTCACTGGTGGCAAAACGACCGCCATCCAACTGAACCATCGGACGGATATCCGGTGGAATAACCGGAATCACGTTTAAAATCATCCATTCGGGACGGTTGCCCGAAACGCGGAAGGCTTCTACCACTTCCAAGCGCTTAATCAGGCGCAGTCGTTTTTGTCCGCCGGCTTCTTCCAACTCTTCGCGCAGTTGCGAGGCCAGCACTTCCAGGTCAATTTTGGCAAGCAGAGCTTGTACAGCCTCTGCGCCCATAGCGGCCTGAAATTCATCCTCATAACGCTCACGCATATCGCGGTATTCTTTTTCGCTTAAAAGTTGTTTTTCTTCCAGCGGTGTAAAGCCGGGGTCTGTAACAATATAAGCGGCAAAGTACAGCACCTTTTCCAGCAGGCGGGGGCTGATATCCAGTATCAGGCCAATACGGCTGGGGATACCCTTAAAATACCAAATATGGCTTACGGGAGCGGCCAGCTCAATGTGGCCCATGCGCTCACGGCGCACCTTGGCACGGGTAACTTCTACGCCGCACCTTTCGCATACTTTGCCCTTATAGCGTATGCGTTTATACTTGCCGCAGTGGCACTCCCAGTCTTTGGTTGGCCCAAAGATACGCTCGCAAAACAGTCCGTCCCGCTCCGGTTTTAATGTGCGGTAGTTGATGGTTTCGGGCTTTTTTACTTCGCCGCAACTCCAGGTACGTACCTGGTCTGCCGACGCAAGGCCTATGCGAATTGATTCGAATTCATTAAATTCCATGCGCAAACCCTTTCTTTTCGCTACTATACTGCTGTGAATATTCGCCCGAAACGGGTTATTCGTTGTCCACAATCAGATCATCATCCGAAAACATATCTTCCGGTTCCAGCGGAGAAACCTCTTCTTCCGATTCAAAATCGCCTTCGGTGCCGGCATCCTGAATAGAATAGTCATCCGCCAACTCGGTTTCTACTACAACATCGTTGCCCACTGGCAGCTCGCTGCGGTCGTAGCCATTATCATCGTCGTCAAAGTTCTGTTTCAGGTCAATTTCGTTGCCGTCGATATCTTCTACAACAACATCAAGGCACAAGCTCTGCAATTCTTTAATCAAAACGCGGAAGCTCTCGGGGATACCGGCCTTGGGCACTGCCTGGCCCTTTACAATCGATTCGTAGGTTTTTACACGGCCCATTACGTCATCGCTTTTAACCGTCAAAATCTCTTGCAGGGTATAAGCTGCACCATAAGCCTCCAGGGCCCAAACTTCCATCTCGCCAAAGCGCTGGCCGCCAAACTGGGCTTTACCACCCAAAGGCTGCTGGGTTACAAGGCTGTACGGGCCGGTAGAACGTGCGTGAATTTTATCATCTACCAAGTGGTGCAGTTTTAAGTAGTACATGTAGCCTACTGTTACACGGCCGTCAAACTTATCGCCGGTACGGCCATCGTATACAACGCTTTTGCCGTCGGTGGCAAGGCCTGCCTCATCAAAGCAAGCGCGAATGTCATCCTCGTGCGCACCGTCAAATACGGGGGTCATTACCTTCCAGCCAAGGGCTTTTGCCGCATAACCAAGATGTACTTCCAGTACCTGCCCAATGTTCATACGGCTAGGTACGCCCAGCGGGTTAAGCACAATGTCCAGCGGGGTGCCGTCTTCCAAGAAAGGCATATCCTCCTGCGGCAAAATGCGGGAAACAACGCCCTTGTTGCCGTGGCGGCCCGCCATTTTATCGCCTACACTAATTTTACGCTTTTGGGCAATGTAGCAGCGAACCACCTCACGCACGCCGGGCTGTAGTTCGTCCGAATCGGCGGGGGTAAATACCTTAACGTCTACAATAATGCCGTACTCGCCATGCGGTACACGCAGGGAAGTATCACGCACTTCGCGCGCTTTTTCTCCAAAGATGGCACGCAGCAAGCGTTCTTCAGGGGTCAGCTCTGTCTCACCTTTTGGTGTTACCTTACCTACCAAAATATCTCCGGCGGTAACTTCGGCACCAATGCGGATAATACCGCGCTCGTCCAAATCCTTTAAGGCGTCCTCACCCACGTTGGGAATATCGCGGGTAATTTCTTCTGGCCCAAGTTTGGTTTCGCGGGCTTCCTGCTCGTATTCCTCTATATGGATAGAGGTATAAACATCATCGCGTACAATTTTTTCGTTAATTAGTACGGCGTCTTCGTAGTTGTAACCTTCCCATGTCATAAAGCCGATAAGGGCATTTTTGCCAAGAGAAATTTCGCCGTTGCGGGTAGCCGGACCATCTGCCAAAACAGTGGCTTCTTCTACACGCTGTCCTTTTTTAACAATGGGGCGCTGGTTTACACAGGTTCCCTGGTTAGAACGCATAAACTTAATCAGGTCGTAGTGGTCCTGTTCACCCTTATCGGTACGGATGATTACATGATCGGCCGAAACCTTTTCTACCACACCTGCACGTTTTGCCAATACGCAAACGCCCGAGTCGCACGCGGCTTTATATTCCATGCCGGTGGCAACAATGGGCTGCTCTGTAACCAGCAACGGTACTGCCTGCCGCTGCATGTTAGAGCCCATCAGTGCACGGTTGGCGTCATCGTTTTCAAGGAAGGGGATCATAGCCGTAGCTACCGAAACCACCATTTTGGGGCTTACGTCCATGTAGTCGGCCTTTTCGCGCTCAACTTCCAAAATCAAATCGCGGTAACGGGCCGCAACACGTTCGCGGGCAAAACGCCCCTCTTCGTCCAGCGGTTCGTTGGCCTGTGCAACCACATATTCATCTTCCATGTCGGCAGGCATATATTCCACTTCGTTGGTTACAACGCCGGTGGCTTTATCTACCTTACGGAAGGGAGCCTCTATAAACCCGTACTCGTTGATACGGGCAAAGGTTGCCAGGTACGAAATCAAACCGATGTTAGGACCTTCTGGTGTTTCGATGGGGCACATACGGCCGTAGTGGCTGTAGTGAACGTCACGAACCTCAAAGCCTGCACGGTCACGAGAAAGACCGCCTGGCCCAAGCGCCGACAAACGGCGTTTGTGCGTCAGCTCTGCCAGAGGGTTGTTCTGATCCATAAACTGAGACAAAGGCGAAGAGCCAAAAAACTCTTTAATGGCACTGGTAACCGGGCGAATATTGATAAGAGCCTGCGGGGTTACAACGTCCATATCCTGTGCCTGCAGGGTCATACGCTCGCGGATTACGCGCTCCATACGAGAAAAACCAATGCGGAACTGGTTTTGCAGCAATTCGCCTACGCTGCGGATACGGCGGTTGCCCAGATGGTCGATGTCATCGGTGGTGCCAATGCCATGAGCAAGGCCGTTTAGATAGTTTATAGAGGAGAAAACGTCATCCACTGTGATGGTGCGGCTAATCAGTTTATCGCGGCTTTTGCGCAGCATTTCTTTGCGCTCTTCCGCATCGGGAGTAGCGTCCATGATAGCGCGCAATTCTACAAAGTTTACTTTTTCGTTAATTTCGCACTCTTCTTTTGCGTCAAAACCGAGGAAGAAAGAGGCATCTACCACGCCGTTGGAGATAACCTTTATTTCGGTTTCTTCTACCAGCAGGTAAACAATAACAACGCCGTTCTTCTCAATCTCTTCACTCATGGGACGGCTAATCTTTTCGCCTGCGGCGCATAAAAGCTCGCCGGTAAGCGGTGCAATAATATCACGGGCAGCAACACCGCCCTCAATACGCCTTGCAATGGCCAGCTTTTTATTCATTTTATAACGGCCAAAACGAGAAAGATCGTACCGATGTGCATCAAAAAACAGGTTGTTTAAGTGGGTACGGGCGCTTTCCTCGGTGGGCGGCTCACCCGGACGCAGCTTTCGGTAGGTTTCCAGCAGGCCTTCTTCTACGCTTTTGGCAGGGTCTTTGGCAATGGTAGACTCTATGCGGTCATCATCGCCAAAAAAGTCTCGAATCTGGCTGTCTTCGCCAAGGCCAAGCGCGCGCAAAAATACCGTTACGGGCAGCTTGCGGGTTTTATCAATACGTACCGAGAATATATCATTGGAGTCGGTCTCATATTCCAGCCAGGCACCGCGGTTGGGGTTTAACGTTGCGGTAAACAGCTTTTTGCCGGTTTTATCAAAACTTTCGTCAAAATACACACCCGGGCTACGCACCAGCTGAGAAACAATAACACGTTCGGCACCATTGATAATAAAGGTACCGCTTTCGGTCATCAGCGGAAAATCTCCCATAAAGATTTCCTGCTCTTTTACTTCTCCTGTTTCCTTGTTTAAAAGGCGGGTGGTAACACGAAGAGGCGCGGCGTAAGTTACGTCGCGTTCTTTGCATTCTTTAATGCTGTGTTTCGGCTCGTTCTCCAGCCGGTAACCAACAAAGTCTAAAACCAGGTTTCCGGTATAGTCTTCTACCGACCCAACATCCCGAAATACCTCCCTAAGCCCTTCGTTGATAAACCATTGGTAGGAGTTTTTCTTCACCTCGATCAAATTTGGCATTTGCAAAACTTCATCGATGCGGGAAAAGCTCATCCGCTCGGTTGATCCAAGCTTAACCGGCTTGACATTCACCATAATACGCGACCACTCCTGTTCCAAAGTATTCACTTGTACATTTTAGTGCAGCTTATAAAGTGCAAACGGCCTTTTGAAAACCCATTGAAACAACACAAAACGAACGAAAGGCGACAAAACACCCTTTCCGCTTGCCAAATTTGTAAAAAATTTGAAGAGCGAAAACGGGATTATCGCAGATATAAACCTTGTTCGATTCAGAAAAAGTGTATTTTATTGTCATTTTGCACAATAAAAATCAAAAATCTTCTCTGTTTTGCCAGTTCAAGAGCATAAAAAGCCATAATGATACAGTAAATCATTGTATAACAACATTCAATCATTGTCAAGCAATATCTTTTGCCCAAAAATGGGACTTTATGACGAGAGATACACACGGATGCGTGTATCGTTTTAACGAACATAAAAGCAACCATCTAGACAAATAAAAACTTTTTAGGCAGTGCTTTCATCTTTGGTTTTTAGCGGTGCACAAAAGCCCCGCGCATAAGCTTCACGGGGCTTTTCTTTTAATTTTATGCCCGCTGGGTTTCCAGCAGGGTTTCTTCCTCTATCATGTATTTAAAATCCAGGGTACCAAGGTGCCTGTTTATTTCGTTGTTTATACGGCCAAACGCATTTTGAAATGCACATACACCCTTAGAATCATGCAGAGCACAGTCGCAGGCATCTTCCCCTATGCAACGAGATATGCTGTAAGGGCCATCCACCGCTTCCAAAACATCTCGTACCGAGATTTGATTGGCGGGGCGGGCAAGTTCGTATCCGCCGCGGTTTCCCTTGTAACTGTTTACAATGCCGGCCGAGCTAAGCTTGCCCAAAATTTTAAGCGAGAACCGAAGGGTTACAAACACTTCTTCGCTGATGCTGCGGGCATCACGCCGTTCTCCCGCCTTAGCAAGGCAAAAAACAATACGTACGGCATAATCTGCTTCTCTGGTAATATACATAGTCTACAGCTTCTCCTTGGTTGGCAGGGGGTTAAACCAACATGATTATGAGGTATTAAAATATACTCAATTGCTATAATACTAGCCATTTATTTTTGTTTTGTCAATGAATATCCCAAGTTATCTTTTTGTGCGCCCCTAGTATAATTACACTAAGGGAATGGAACGGTGCGCAAGTCAGTCCGCTCCCCTCACAACAGGCTCCCATAGACGCAGCCACTCATAACATTTAAGCTGATATTAAACAGGAACATGAACG
>JBKEAM010000064.1:0-4481 GCA_047972265.1 Oscillospiraceae bacterium
TTGGCCCCTAAAAGTGCAGCACCGGAGCCCCAGCGCCGACTGAACGAACAACAAATTAGGTGCTCCAAGGTGCTAACCTTTTCGGGGACCTTTTGCTAACATTTTTACTTGACGAACACATGCTACATATAAATGTAAAATTACTATTATATATTGGGTGGATTTTGTAAAAGAATCTGTTAAACCTAAACCAAATGCATACGATATTGCCTAAACGGCTGAACAAAAAAATAAAGCACTTGACATATACAGCACAACTGTATATAGTGTGATTATACAGTTTAACTATATAGTTTGGCTGTATTAAGCAAATGGCCAAATGCTTATAAACAGATAGAACAAAGCGGCAGTACGGCACAGCACCCCCATCGCGCCGCAAGTAGTGCAGCTTTAAACCAACGAAACAAAGGAGAATGCAAAAAATGAACAGGGATAAAAACCTGCCCCTTACCGAAACGGTGTATTATATTTTACTGGCGCTTTTACAGCCGGCGCACGGGTATGTAATTATGCAAACGGTAGAAGAACTAAGCGAAGGGCAGGTGCGGCTTGCGGCAGGTACGCTGTATGGCGCAATAGAAAACCTGTTAAAGCTGCACTGGATAGTACCTGTGGCAAGCACAGATAAACGCCGCAAAATATACCAAATTACGCCGCTTGGCAAAGAAATGCTGCGCATGGACGCCGCACGAATGAGCCATATGGTAACCATAACGGGGCAAATGATGCAGGGAGAAAGCCATGAAAAAGTTTAAATTATTTGCAGAGTACGATAAAGAAGAAAAATGGCTGGAAGAAAAGGCACAAAACGGATGGCTGCTGCGCAGCAAAGGATTGTTTTACACCTTTGTAAAATGCCACCCCACAGATATTTATGTAGGGGCTGACTACAGAACCTTTAAAAACAAGGCCGCTTACCAAGACTATCGGTTTTTGTTTGAGGATATGGGCTGGATTTACCTTGCGGGGCACCGATATTCTGGCGAGCAGTATTTTATGCGGCTTGCAAACGGCAAAGAAAAGAACCGCTATTTTCTGATAGAGGCTCTGCCGCAGAGCGGTACCGCAAAAAAGCGCAGGATTACCTGGTGGTGGCGGCAATTGTATTGGCAATGCTGCTGGTTATGCAGCTTTTGGGGCAGTTTGATTTTACAATGCTTATTAACCCAAAGCAGGCTTTTTTAACGCCGGGGCTTTGGCAAAAAACAGGCGACGCATTTTGGAAAAGCTTTTGGTTTGAAATGCCGTTTGCTATTATATTTCGTATTTTGCCCGTTGTAATTGAGGCAGGTTTACTTTTGTTTTCGTTTATTTATGGCATTTGGGCATACCTTATTTACAAAAAGAAGAAGACAGACAATTAAAGGCGATACAGCAAGAAAGAGTGGAAAAATGAAAAAGAGTATTTGCAGTGTATTATTGGCGGCAGTGGTTATGTTGGCTACGGCTTGCGGCGGAGCAAACGGGGGAGCGGGCAGCAGCACACAGCCTGCGGCAGAGGTAAACTATACACAGCTGCAAGCCTACACCAGTAGCCTAGAGGATATGGTGCTGCCGGATAAAAAAATTGTTGCGCTAGGCGAAGCTACCCATGGCAACAAAGAATTTACACTGTTAAAACAAACCGTGTTTCAAAACTTGGTACAAAACAACGGTGTTAGGGTTTTTGCGCTGGAGGGTGATTTTGGCGGATGCCAAATAGTAAACAACTATATCCAAGGCGGCGAGGGCACAGCCAAAGAGGCAGCGGCCGCCATTGGGTTTGCCATATACCGCACCGAAGAAATGGAAACCTTAATTGAATGGATGCGCACCTATAACGCAGAGCAGGAAGAAAGCGAACAACTAAGCTTTTACGGGTACGATATGCAACGTTACGACGCAAACAAACAGAGCCTGTTTGCCTACCTAAGTGCAGCGGCACCCGAGGTAAGCGCCGAATATGAGCAAAAATTGCAAGCCCTTACAGATGAAGGCATGTACGATTTAAATGATAAGCAGTTAAATGAGGCGCTAAAAGATATACAGACCTTGCGTGCTTTAATGGAAGAAAACCGCGCGGATTGGGCGGCGGAGGACGACACCCAGTACCTGCTGGCGGCCCAAAACGCGCAGTGCGTTGAAGAAAACACCCTGCTGCGCCTTTCTACCAACAATTACGGCACCCTGCGGGATGATTTTATGGCGCAAAAGGTAAGCTGGATTGCAGAATACACCCAAAGCATTGGCGGCAGCGGCAAGGTATTTGTTGCGGGGCACAATGGGCACGTAGAAAAAACCTCTAAAACCATGGGTACCGATAAATGCATGGGGCAGCTATTGGCCGAGGAATATGGCGAAGAATATTATGTGATAGTTACCGAGTTTTACAAAAGCGCCTTTTTGGCATCGGACGCAAACAGCGGTGAGCGAAACGAATTTACCGTGGTAAACGAGGGCAGCGGACGCTTTGCGGATATACTGCATACAAGCGGCAGCGCAGAATTGTTTTTAAACACCGATGAAGCGGCAGAGAACGCCGACCTTACGGCCTACCTGCAAGAGGCACAGCCCATAAGCATGATTGGGGACGCCTTTGCAAGTGGGTACGAAAAGGCCTTGGCGGCCTACACCTTAAACCTAGTGCCGCAGCAGGCTTTTAACGCCCTTATTTTTATAGAAGAAGCCACCCCCTCTACCATGGCGGGGTAAATGCCCAAAGCGGGCATCTGCTTAAAACATAATTAGGGTACGGTTTAACCATTTAAAAGAGCCATAAAGAAGAACTGCGAAGAAGTGACATAGTAGAGTGCTTTTAATTTAAAGAACACAAACAAAGAACACAAGCGAGGAATAAAAACAAGCCACCCGCAGTGATAGGCGGGTGGCTTGTTTTATTGCAGTGCCTGTAAATCGGCAGGTTGGTACCGGTTGTGCCCCGGCAAAGATTTTTTGTATTTCCAACACAGTATGGCATCGGCCAGTGTTTTGCCCTTGTTTGCGGCAAAAAAGGCACGGATGTAAGTATTGTATTCGAACTGGGGGTCAATTGTGGCGGCGCCGCTTTTGGCAGCCTGCACTACAGCGGGGTAGGCGTTTATTGCATCGCGGTAGGTTTTGCCCGCGTTGGCCTTTAACCATTTTTGAAAAGGCACCGTAAACCGAAAGCCCCGCCCCAGCGCCTGCGCAAAAAAGGCGCGGTGCTGTTGGCTGCACACAAACCCGCTTTCTATAACGGCATCCGGCGTTAGTGTTTGGGGCAATGCGGCGGTTTGCCGCCCGGCTTTTGTGTACAGCGGCTTGCCTGTGCGCAGGTAATGGGCCACCCGCTGGGTAAGCTGCTGTTTGCTGCCGGTGGTTTGCAGGTTGTTTGCGCGGCAAAAATCGGTAAGTTCTTGCTTTAGGTAATAGTACAGGGCAAAGGTTTGGGCGTTTAGCTGTGGGGTAAGGGGTGGGCGGTTTTGCATGGCTGGCTCCTGTTTGCTTTTTATGCCAGTATACCCTTTGCAAGCTGACAACAGTGTGTCAGTTTACAACATGCGATTGCTGAATGTTTTTTGGCAAAGGCTATACAGCGTAAGCAAGGGCTATAGCAGGTAGTAGTCCTCGGCAAGGTGAGACAACTGGCTAAGGTTAAGAACCCGGTAACCGCGGGGTTGTTTTTCCAGCAGCCCCTCTTTGCACAGCCCCTCTAGCGCGCGCAGCAGGTGGCGGTAAGATATGCCCAGTAGCTCGGCGGTATCGGTAAGTTTTTCTGTAAACAGGCCGTTTTCTTGCGTAAGTACAATGTAAGAGCACAGCCGGGGCTTTAGGGGATGCAGCATATTTATGGCGTTGTTTTTTGAGGATTCGACAAACAAAACAGACATGGTGGTGGCAAGGTACAGCAAAAAGGGCTGGCTTTGCCGCAGGTAGGCAAGGTTTGGGGCAAGGGGCACGGCAATGGCCTCGGCCGGGGTAATGGCAAGGTTGCTGGCGGTGGCAACCCTGTCGGAAAGTACCTCTAGGCTGCCTATTATGCCCCAATCTTGGGTAAAACGAATAAGTAGGGTGCGCCCAGTGGCAGAGGTAACCGAAATTTTTAGCCGTCCTTTTACCACATACATAATATAGGTTAGTTCTTCGCCCTCGCGGCAAAGGTACTCGCCCTTATCAAAGCAACACAAAAAAGGGGGTGCGGGCAGGGGGCCGTCTAGTCCAAACTGGGTAAGCTTTTCGGCGTACTGCGGGGGTACAGGCATACTCTTCAATTTTAGTGCCCCTTTCTTTTTTGCACAGTATGACATATGTCATATAAAATTGCAATAAGCGGCGGTATACTTACCTTAGCAAGAAAACGAAGTGCCTTGGCGCTGCCCCCAACAATGGGGGCGGCAAGCCAAAGCAAAATGCAGAAAGGAGCAATAACCTATGCGTAAGCAGACAAACGAAAACAGTACAAAACATTTGGCCGGCGCATTAAGCAACAAACCGCAGGCAGTATTTGCATTACGTCCTAAAAA
>JBKEAM010000031.1:0-68043 GCA_047972265.1 Oscillospiraceae bacterium
TTTCAACTCCATATCGCGGGGTGGAGCAGTCCGGTAGCTCGTCGGGCTCATAACCCGAAGGTCGTCGGTTCAAATCCGGCCCCCGCAACCATTCGCGGTTACGCCATTGGCGTGACCGCCTTTTTTTATGTCTTTTTCGCTGGTGGTAGAGCCTTCGCCCAGGTCACAAACGGCCTGCACCGTGATTGTTTCATCATCAACATCAATCCGCAAAAGATATTTCTGCAAAATAGACTTTATGGCTTCAGGTTTGTTTTGCAAGCAATTTGCATCTTTTCGCAGTTCTTCAATTAAAACTTTACGGTCAATTGGATCGGCCGGGGCAATTGATTTTATTTTTTCCTGCAATGCGGCGCGCTGTGTTTGATATTCGGCCATGCGCGTACGCACTAGATCGTTGGCAAAGCCATTTGATAGAGCATCTACCAGGTTATTCAGTTTTACTTCAATTTCTGCCAATTCTTTTGTTAGGGCGGTGTGTGTAGCGGCTTCGGTGGATCCTGTACCCAGTATAATATCGGCGGTACGCTCCAACAGATCCCCATCAAGCAAAGCCCTGCGGACAATCCCCACAATAAGCGGCTCGATCTCATTTGCCGGTATATTCTTGGCGTCGCAATCGCGGCGCCTTCTTTTATTTGCGCAAGTATAAAACTTGTGTTCATGCCCTTTTTTGTTTGTGGTGGTTACACCAATGTAAGCCCCGCCACACTTTGCACAATGCAGCAGCCCCGTAAGGATGTAATTGCGATTTTTAGGGCTATTGTTTTCAGTATTTTTTTGGTTATTGTCCATGCGTAGCTGTACCCTCCCCCACATTTGCTTATCAACAATAGGCGGGATCAAATCATCAATGACAACAACATCTTCCCGTAGTTTGCCGCCCGCCCACTGGGACATATATTTCACCTGGCGTTTGTTCCATGTATAGCGGCCTATATAGCGTTCGTTGCGCAAAATAGAGTACAAAGAGTTTTTACCAATAGGCTTACCACGCTTACCATAATAGCCGTTCTTTTTGCACCACTCAACAATTTCGCTGTAGCTGCCGCCGGACGCATAAATACCAAAGATCTGCCGCACAGCAATAGCTTCATGCTCGTTAATAATATAGTTACCGTTTTCAATGTCATACCCCAACGGCGGCACGCCCCCGCAGAACTTTCCCTGCTGGGCAAGCCAGGCAATTTTATCCATGGTTTTTTTTCGCGTGGTTAAAACATGATGCTGGCCTATACCGACGGTCATTAATTCGGACAGAAAAGCGGACGGATCGGAAATATCGCCCAAAGTTTCGCATACTGAAACAACCTTTACCCCCAGTTTTTGCATTTCTTTGCGAAAAGCAAACCAGTCTGCCACATCACGGCTGCCACGGGTAAGGTCATAAATAACAACACAATCAAAAACGCCGCGGTGGGCCGCGGCGACAAGAGAAGCAAAGCCGCGGCGCCCGGTATTGGTGCCGGTTTCGGCTTCATCTATAAAAATATTTTTTTCGTCCAGGTCAAAGCCAGCTTGTACGCAATATTCTGTGATTTTGTAAAGCTGCACCTCAATACTGGCGCTTTTTTCGTCCGAAAAGCGGGCATAAGCAGACGCCTTTATTTGCACCTGCGGATCCTGCGTTTGTTTTTGTGTTAAAGCAGGCATACTATCCCCCATTACTTGCTGCTAAAAACTATAAGCCAAGAAGTTGCTTTTTCTTTGCTTCAAAGTCTTCACTGGTAATAATTCCATCATCTAACAAAGATTTTAACTTTCGCAATTCGGCATCGGTGTCAACGGGGGCAAATTGCGGTACTACAGGCTGCGGAGGTGGCATAAATGCCGGAGCGGCATTTAAATTGGCTTGTGCCTGCTGTATACAATGAACTAAAGCTGCAATTGGCTTTTTTTGACCTTCGGCAACTAATATTTCGGTTACACCTGCGATACGGGCCTTTGAACTAAATAATGTGGCGTTGTCACCAACCGACTGAATATTACTCAACAAAATTTGTTTTGTGGTACTTTGGTTTGCAATCTTACTTACAAAGAGTACGCGTGTGTTTGTAACGACCACAACACCCACACTTTTTCTAAGCCCACCCGTACCCGAAGAAACAGCTTCAACATTTGCACATAAAGCAAAAATCACTTGCTCATTTGGAAATATCATTTTTTCAGCTTCTTGAATAGATGCGTTAGAAAAAATATTGGATCCACTCATTCGAACAGCTTCGCTTACAGTCATACCTTTGTCCTCCCATGTTTTAATTTAAGTTTATTTTTTTTGCCGCGTTGATTTTTAATATTTCTTCATCCACCAGACGGATGGCATCAAAGATAGCATCTATTGCCGCAGCCGGAAGCCCCGCCGCTTGCATGGAAAATAATAGTTCTTCGTCGGTTGCATCATCGGGCAAAGTGACTTCGCTCCAATCATTCAAAAGAAAATGCATACTTTCCCCCTTTAATGAACACTAATAACAATTTGCACAACAGTACCCAACACGGTAATGGGCATCGTTTTTAAATTATACATTTGCGGCTGATGCTCCGGGTTGTATGAGTGCGGCACCAATGTAACGGTGTCGCCGCTGCGGTAAAACTTTTTGATGGTTGCATCTTCGCCATTTACCAACACGGCCGCAATTTCTCCATTTTCGACGACACTTTGGCGCTTTATAATGACAACACTTCCATCCGGGATGTTTGCGGCATTCATGCTGTCACCGCTTACCCTCAACCCAAAATATTCAGCACCGCCGTTTAGTTCTGTGTACATATATCCTTCCACATGTTCTTCTGCGTATAAAGGCAACCCTGCCGATATGGTACCAAGCACAGGGATTTGATGTGTAGGCATATATTGTATGGCATTTGCTGGCAGTTTCGGCTCTGGGGATGTAGTCCACCCCATAAGCCAAGCGGGGGTTGTTTCAAGCGCTTTTGCAAAAGCTTCTATTTTGGATTGCGTTATATCATTTTCTCCCGATTCAATTTTTGCAATCGTGGAACGAGAGGTATACCCCATCTTTTTCGCAAGTTCTTCCTGTGACAGCCCTAACGCTTGTCGCCGGGATTTAATATTCTCATAGATTGACCCCAAAAGTACCATCTCCTTCCAATACCCAAAGTATAGCATCAGATGATTAAATGTCAACAAAAATTGACAAAAAACAAAAATACTGTTGACAAAAAATCACGCAATGATATACTGAAGCTGTGGTGATTAAATATCAACAAACGCGGAGGTAAAAATGACAAACACCAAAATGTTGAGAGACTTTATAAAAGATGCTGGAATAAAGTATGGCGCAGTGGCAAAAGCCGCAAATCTCACATATCAAGGGTTTTTAAACAAAATGAATAATGATAGTGAGTTCAAGGTTAGTGAAATTAAAAGCATAAGTAAATTCACAAATATGCCAAAAGATATAAGAGACGAAATTTTTTTTGCTTGATTTGTTGATTTTTAATCACTATTCCATTTAAGTAACTGCAACAAAAATAACATGCAACATATCCAATAAAACGGATAAGTGAAAAAGGGGCAATAACATGTTGACAGCGCTTTTACTTTTGGCCCTTGTCATTTTGGGCATTTATGCGATTTTCCAGAAGGTAAGTGTATTAATCCTTGTTGCGTACGTATCCCGAAAAGGAATACAGCCGTCAGATGCAGAACTAAAGGAATGTACCGAATATGTAATAAAACGATTGTTAGGAAAAAAGCCACGGCTTTAAAGGAGGTTTCCAAATGCCAAAAGTAAACACACCAAGGGGATTTGTAGTAAATACCAATGGCCCGCCGCTGGACATAGACGGCACTGCGGCACTGCTGGCCTGGTTTATTACTGACGGGGATGCAAGCGCCTACCTTGCAAAAATCCGAGAGATCCAGCGCAAGCGCGCAGAAAGCGGGGTGCCGGATGCCAGCAAATAAGGTTGATATTGATTTTGATATGGAGCGGGAACGCTTTGCGGCCCTGTTTCGTGACGAAAAGGAAAAATCACTGACTTTTTTATATGCCTATGCCACCGGCATATCAAAAGTGCTTATCAATAGGCCAGAGACGACTAATGCCGGTAAGGTATTGCAACTGCGGGCGCTATACACCGCGTTGGAAGATGTAATGCAAAGCGGGGGTGGTAGCAATGTTTGAGCAACAGACCCTTACCGCCCGGCGGGACGCAGAAATAAAGATACTGCTTTGCCTGCATCAATTGTGGCAGCAGGACGCACCAGATCCGCCACCACTTGGGCAATATTTCCGCCAGTGGCCCACCGTGCAGGATGTGCCAGGCGAAAAGCTGGCGTTTGTAACGGCAGCTTTAGAAGAAGAAAAACTGTGTCGAAAGCTAAAGGGCGACGCACGTTATTACCGCACGCTGACTATTGCGGAAAAGATTGCGGAATACGAATACGCACTGCAGGCCCTGCGCTATGAACTGTACGGCGACGACGGCAGCCAATTGGATAACGGTGTAACGCAACGGGAGTTTAAACGCATGGTTGCCGCCAGCGTGGCCAAATACTACGAAACAAAGGAACACGCATATTTGGAAGGCGCGGGAGAAGCAGAACCTTTTGAGCCGTACGCATATTTGGAAGAGTTGGAACGGGAGGACGCGAACAAATGAAAAAACGTAAAAGGCAAAATTTCCCTGTACGAACAGGGGTATCAATGGCGGCTTTTTTAATCAGTTTTGCGCTGATGGAAGCGGAAGTGGTACCACTGGGCATTGGTTTACTACTTTGCGCGCTATTGGCATTTGTAACGTATGTGGTTGCCTGCTATGAGGGCTGGGCATACTAAAAAATATTTAAAAGGGGGCAAGATATATGGAAAAAAGAATGGCATACATCGAAATAAAGGTAATGGGACCGGGTGTTGTAGCGGCAAGTATGGCAGGAACGGCAGAAGGCATATTGGACGGACTTTGTGCCACGTTAGTAGAAGCCCTACGTAAAACGGCTAAAGATAGGGGCTTGCCGGTTGAAAAACTGTTTGCCAATGCAGTGGAGATACAGCACGAAATGATAAAAAGCAACATAGTGGCCGAAATGGACACCAAAGCATAAAAATAGGGCACATGGTTTCCATGTGCCCACATCTATACAAAAAAATAAATACCCGTTGACCTTGTGGCCTGGCAGCCGTCAACGGGCAAAAAAAGCGTTGCTTTTTGTACTTAAAGTATAACACAAAGGGCAAAAACAACGCAATGTAAAACGGCTGAAAATCGGGCTTTAGTCACCCAGTAACGGTATTAATAAGCCGACAAAAAGAGACTGCCAGGCAGAAAAACAAAGGGGGTGCCCTTGTGTGTATCTGCAAAAAGTATACAAGGCAGGACAAACGATAGAAATACAGAAGACATTTAGCAAGCGTTATGGCCGAAACATAACGCGGGGGAAGAACCAATGCCCAACACCCAAGGCCATGAAAAATTATAACGATTTGATGGCCCGGCGCGAACTAACCAGGACATTTAATGAAAATTTTGCAGACGGAGACATACATTTGGTGCTACGCCACCGCAGAGGTACGAACCCCACACCAGACGAAGCCAAAGCCATGCTTGACAAATATATCCGTCAAGTACGCACGGAATACCGGCGGCTGGGGTACGAAATAGTATACGCGCGGGCGTCGGCTGTTGGAAAAAAAGGCGGGATCCACCACCACCTGGTTGTAAACGTGCCCGGAGCAACAAAAAGCATTTTGGCGGCCCTGCGTACCAACTGGCTCCATGGCAGCGTAAACTTTACACCCCTGTACACATACGGCGAATTTAGCGGGTTGGCTAAATATTTTTTGGGGCAAGGCAAAGAAAGCGAAAACGACACCGAGGACGAAAAGCTGCAAATTATTGGCAATCGGTGGAGCGGCAGCAAAAATTTGCGCAGGGTAAAGCCGGATGTAAAGCAAGTATCCGCAAAAAAGTGGCGGGAGCCACCCAAAGCAAAAAAAGGCTACCGGATAGATGTTGACAGCATAGACGCAGGGGTAAACCCCGTAACAGATATACCGTACCTGTTTTACCGGATGGTGAAAATTGACCAAACAGGCAAAGCGGCAGAGAGGGTACAGGCCGAAAACAGAAAGGCGGTACGGGATGCATGGAACAGGCCCGAATGGGCAAACCAACATATCGTTGGAAGATTACAAGAAACTATACCAAAGCGGGGCAAGCGAAAATCAAAAAAGCCCATTAAACCAGTGGCGGGGCCAGCGGAGCCGTGAAAACGGAAAGCAGCTTGAAGAATGGATAAGCGCCGCCTGTGAATATTACGACAAAGCGGGGCTGGCCCTGATAGAAAAGACGCCGGAACCCATGGCCCCCATAAAAAGGCTGGAAGCCAACCGATTTGTTGCGGTGTATACCGAAAAAGCCCAGGGCGATTACAAAGGTACCCTTGACGGTGGGCGGGCAGTAGCTTTTGAAGCCAAGCATACAGACGATGATTTTATAAAAGCGGCCGCGGTTACAAAAAAGCAAACTGGATGGCTGGACAGGCAACAACAGTATGGCGCTATGTGCTTTGTGGTGGTAAGTATACAGGCCCGCAAATTCTTCCGGGTACCGTGGAAGTTTTGGCGGGACATGAAAAAACACTACGGACGCAAATACATGACGCTGGAAGACCTACAGCCGCATGAAATAAGGTTGGAAGCCCGTGGCGGGTACATTGGATTGATGTTTTTAGAAGGGAGCGGGGCAATATGAAGCCTTACGAAGAAAAAAGCAATCGAAAAGAAGCGAAGTGCGTTGCGCTGGAATGGACTACACACCGATTTGGTAGCCGCCATATTTTACGGGGCCAGTACATGGCACAAGATGCCGAAATTATTATTTTGCACCGGCCGAACCCCAAAGAAGGGCTTTTTTACATGGATGCGCCGTTGTTTGGGCTAAAAGACAGGATGCTGGACGCGTTTACATGGCGCGAAGCAGAAAAAGAAGCAATAGAAATATTGGAACAAACAACCGGATTGAAAATACAAATGGAAAATTAACAGGAGGTTGCGCCACATGAAAAAGACAATCGAATTTAAAAAAGAAGATCAAAGCGGGACGGCTCCCCTACCCCCGGCAACAGTACCCGAATTATCCCGCGAAGAACTGTTGGGGATCCTGCATACCCCCGCCCCGTACAACGTAAGCATGGCAGAGATACGCAACTGGCCAACATACGGAACCTGCCGTTTTTGCGGGCAGATCCAAACACAAAACGGGTATGCGACGCAAGAAGCGGCCGACGAAGGCATAACACGGTATTGCAAGTGCATAGCAGCACAGCAGTACCGCCGCCAGATGGACGCAGAAGAACACCGTACCGAAGCGTTGCGGGAAGCTGCCGAACGCATAGACCTGTTATTTGGGGAAGGTGCAGAGTTTTGCGGGGATGATTATTGTATGCCATGCGTTATACAGGTAATTTTGGACGCTGCCGCGAATGTATACGACGGCACAATGCTGTCAGCAAAAATAAAAATAAACGGCAGTATGCAGGCGGATGTATCAAAGGGCGCCAGTGGAAACTTAAAAATAAAGCGCAAAAATTCGGGAGAAACCACGGTTGAAATACAGACACAGCGGTGAGGTGGCGACATGATGCAATGCCCAATTTGCGGGGCCGAGGGATCGGCAGTACATGGCTGGGTACACTGCCCGGCGGTACAAGATACCGTTTGTATGCTGCACTGCTATTCCCCGCGGTGCGAATACAGGCCGGACACGGGGGTTAGTTATCAGCCATGCAGGTACCAACAAATAGCATGGGAACAAAAACTAAAAGCCCGCGAAGCAGAAGGGATGTTGCCCACACTGCCGCCCGAAATTTTGAACTGGGGAAAATAGACAAAATCAAAGGAAGGTTAAAGCCGATGAATGCACAAACCAATATACTTGACGAAATTATTGTGGACTGCTTTGCAGGCGGTGGCGGGTGGAGTACCGGCATAGAGCAGGCCACCGGCGCGCCGGTGGATATAGCTATCAATCACGACCCGGACGCAATTTTAATGCACAAAACGAACCACCCATACACAGAGCATTACTGTGAAAACATCTATGTGGTGGATCCGCGCAAGGCAGTGCGGGGGCGCCCAGTAGGCTGGGCACACTTTAGCCCGGATTGCAAGCACTTTAGTAAGGCCAAAGGCGGTAAGCCTGTAGAAAAAAAGATACGGGGCCTTGCATGGGTAGTTTTACGGTGGGCAGGACTGGTACGCCCCCGCATTATAAGCATAGAAAACGTGGAAGAATTTTTGACATGGGGGCCGGTACGGCGTGGGCGGCCGGTAAAAAGTCGAAAAGGAGAAACTTTTTTAAAGTTTGTAGCCCAGCTTGAAGCGCTGGGGTACGTTGTTGAATGGAAAGAACTGCGTGCCTGTGACACTGGCGCACCTACCACACGCAAAAGATTGTTTGTGATTGCCCGGTGCGACGGGCAGCCGATTGTATGGCCTGAACCAACACATGGCGACCCCAAAAGTGCAGAGGTGCAAAGCGGGAAGCTGAAACCATGGCGAACGGCTGCCGAGATTATAGACTGGACACTTCCATGCCCTTCTATCTTTGAGCGCAAAAAGCCGCTGGCAGAAAATACAATGAAGCGGATAGCCCGCGGAATAGAAAAATTTGTGCTAAATAACCCAGATCCTTTTATTGTGAAATTTCAACAAAACAGCGTTGGGCAAGATTTGGGAAGGCCCCTTGACACAGTTATGCCGGGAGCAGCTAGGTTTGGGGTTGTAAATCCATATATTGTGCAGGTAAACCACAGCGGTGACCGCTTCCGCGGCCAGGCGTTGCAAGATCCGTTACAAACAATAACCGCAAAGCATGGGTATGGCGTAGTTACCCCGGTAATGACCGCCATAGGACAAACAGGTTTTAGCACAGACAGATCTTACCCGACAGACGCACCGGTGCGTACAGTAGTAAGCAAGGCAGAGCAGTGCATTGTGACCCCAACGCTTATACAAACAGGGTACGGAGAGAAAAAAGGGCAACTGCCCCGGGTGCCGGGGCTAGAAAAACCATTAGGTACCGTCGTAAGCACAGAGAAGCATGCCGTTATCGCCCTCACTTTGGTGCAGTATCACGGCGAAAAAACAGAAAAAGAACACCGCGGGCAAAAAATGGAAGATCCCATTTTGACAGTGGACGGCAGCAACAGGTACGGGCTTGTATCCGCCAGCCTTGTATCTTTTCAAAACGGGCAGGATGGGCGCCCGCCGGAAGAACCTTTAAATACCATAACCACAAAAGAAAAAAGCGGGATGGTTGCCGCTTATCTTGCGAAGCACTACGGGGGAAATTATACAGGCCCCGGAAGCGGGGCGCATGATCCAGTGCATACTATTACCGAACACGACCACAACGCACTGGTAACCGCTTTTGTGTCAAAGCAAAAGGGTACCAATATTGGGCAGGACGCTGAAAGCCCACTGCAAACAATAACCGCAGGCGGAAAGCACTTTGCCGAGGTTAGGGCATTTTTAATTAAATATTACGGAACAGGAGCGGGGCAAGATCTAAACGCCCCACTGCACACAGTAACAACAGATGACCGTTTCGGGCTTGTGTCAATCCACGGAATTGATTACCAGATAGTGGATATTGGTATGCGGATGCTTTCCCCGCGGGAATTGTACTGTGCACAGGGCTTTCCGCCAGATTATGTAATAGACCACGATTATACCGGAAAGGCGTACCCCAAAAGCAAACAGGTTGCAAGGTGTGGCAATGCGGTGCCCCCGCCTTTTGCCCGCGCACTTGTTAGGGCGAACTGGCCCGAAAAATGCAAAGGCGTAAAAATTGAAACAATGGCACAGCTAAACAAGCATATTGCGGTATAAGGGGGCGTAGCAGTGCAAAAAACAAAACCTGTCCTAAAGTACCCCGGAGCCAAGCAAGGTATTAGCGATTGGATAATATCACACTTCCCGCCCCACCGCGTATACGTAGAACCGTACCTAGGCAGCGCCGCCGTTTTGCTTAATAAAGGCCATGTGCCAATTGAAACGGTAAACGACATTAACGACGATGTTGTAAACCTGTTTCGCACCATCCGGCAACAGCCCGAAGCATTGGCAAAAGCGGTGTACAGTACACCATATGCCCGCGCCGAATATAACGCAGCCTTTGCCACGGGTGCGGAAACCGACATAGAGCGCGCACGCATATTTTTAATTAAAAGCTGGCAAAGCCACGGGCACAGGCAATTGCATTATAACGTGGGCTGGAAGCGGGACATATCCCGCGAAGCTGCCTATGCCGCCCGATACTGGGCAGACCTGCCAGGCAGGATATGCGATACAGCCGAACGCCTACGCGGGGTACAGATAGAGAGCATAGACGCGCTGGAATTAATAAAAGCATACAACGCCAAAGACGTACTCATTTATGCCGACCCGCCTTACCTGCTATCTACCCGCAGCCAAAAAAAACACTATCGACACGAAATGACCGACGCAGACCACGCCGAACTGTTACAGGTATTGCGCCAACACAAAGGGTTTGTGGTGCTAAGTGGGTATGATAACGATTTGTACAATAGCTGCCTGCAGGACTGGCACACCGACACCATACCCACCCGCGCAAGCAACGCCCAGCCGCGTATAGAAAAAATATGGATGAATTTTGAATATCAACTGCAATTTTAAAAAGGAGGTTTCACCGTGAATATTTATGTATGCAGCCCCTACGGGGGAAAAGAAGAAAATTATCAAGCGGCGCGGGGGTACTGCCTAACGGTGGCAGAAGCGGGGCATACCCCGTTTGCAAGCCATGTAATGCTGCATAAGGTGTTTTTTGAGCCGAACGACCGCGAAGCGGGACTGGAAGCGGGGCTGGCACTTATAGACATATGCCAAGAACTATGGATGTTTGGCCCGCCCCCGATTACGCGGGGCATGGGAATTGAAATTAAGTATGCAAAAAAGAAAGGGTTACGCATTGTGAACAAAATGCAAAAACAACCATCCCAAAAAACAACACCGGCGAAAGCAGCCACTGCGCCGGATCCGTCCTTTGTAAACTGGGCGGGGCAATACTTACAAGCGCGGTGCGACGCCATGCACAGGCTATCGAAACAATACAGCGCCACCGAAGCGGGCGAACTGCTGGAAATAGTAAAAAAGGACGCTATTGCCCGCAGCAACAAAGACGGGGCCGCCCCCCTGCTGGATATTTATGCCGGGCTTGCAGCGATTACATGTAAAACGGCAGAAGCGGGGCTGCCATTTGGATTGCTTAAAAACAATATTGCAACATTGGACTGGCGCCCGCAGGTTGAATTTGCTACAGAACTGTTGATGGGAGGGTAAAGCATGAAACCAATGCTATTTAACACCGCTATGGTACGAGCCATACAGGCAGGACAAAAGACGGTTACTAGGCGGGTTGTGAAGGGTAGTGCATTACAGTTTTTGAATAATGGCTTTTCTCCAGAGTTCGTAGCCCACCCCGAAAACGGGTTTTCTCCGTTTGGGTTTGCTGGTGACGCCCTCTATGTGCGGGAAACGTGGACGTGCATAAGAGATATAGAAACTGGTCATCGTGATTATTTTTATGCGGCAAATCAGAAGGACTATGATACTGTATCTTCCACATATCTTTGCGATGATGATGGATTTGACACCGGGAAACCTTTCCCGTGGAAACCATCAATACACATGCCAAAGGCTATTGCTCGCTTGTTCCTACGAGTGACCGATGTGCGGGTTGAAAGGCTGCAAGATATTACAGAAGAGCAGGCTAAAAAAGAAGGCTGTTGCACATTCAGCGATAAAATAGGCGACGGAAAATTTAGGGATGTGTTGAATTTTGACTTAACCGCAAAAGACGCTTTTGCAGAGTTGTGGAACAGCACTTTACCGAAAAACCCAAACAAATTTAAATGCCCCGAAAATTCGTGGAAAACAACCCTTGGGTATGGGCAATTGAATTTATAAAAGGCGAAAAGCCGGAGGGAAACAAATGAAATATAGAAAAAAACAACTAGAAATTGAAGCGGTGCAGTTTACCCGACACAATTGGGAGGAAGTACGGGCTTTTACAAACGGTACAGCTTATGCCTTGAAAATCGAAAAGCATATTGACGGTAGATGCACTTGCATTATCCCAACGTTAGAGGGACAGCACATTGCAACCGAAGGGGATTTTATCATTGAGGGGTTTGCTGGTGAATTTTATCCATGCAAGCCAGAAATTTTCGCAGAAAGTTATGAGTGCGTGGAGACGGAAGCAGACCATAGAGGAATATGCCCAAAATGTAAAAAGTCCATGAAGTCACTGCACATACAGATAGGTTGTAACGCATTATCCCCACAAATGCAGGAATATACAGAAGCAAGAGGACTAAAAGAGGGTGATTGCTTTGAAACGGCGGACCTTGCGGAATGGTGTGCAGAAAAGCGGGGCAACAACGAAAAAATAGTTAATGCGAAATCCCCTACCTTGGGGCCGCTATCAAGCCCCATGAAAAAAAAGAGTGACAATCCCCGCACAGGGATGCGCCCCTGTGAAGCTAAAGGCCGCCCCGCATGGTTTCACCGCTGGGTAGAGCGTAGCCGAGTTGTAGGCCCAGCGTTCCACGGTGACCATGGCGGGGTTGTTACAAACACATTTGCCTTGGTTGAATATGAAGACGGAACCATAAGCGAAGAATTTGCTTACAATATCCATTTTACGGATGCGGAGGGAATGAATGAATATACCGAATAGGTTAAAAGTTGGCGGTAAAACGTACACGGTGGAGCAGACCGAACAAATCAGCATCGGTGAAAACTACTTAGGAGAAACCATATACACAGATCTTGCAATTAGGCTTTTACCGAGTATGGCTAACGGAATGCTGGAAGTAACCTTTTTGCACGAAATGCTGCACGCAATATTTAATCATCTTGGATATGTCAATCACAACGAAAAAAAAATAGACGAACTTGCCAATGCGCTGCACATGGTTATTGTAGATAACCCCGATATTTTTAAAAGCGCAATGCAAAAACGGAAGGGGTGAATGCGGATGAAATGGCAAGAATGTGCAATACAAGACCTGCGAAAATATGAGGGGCAGAAAGAAAGCCTAGTAAATATACCTGAAAAAATACTAGCCCTGCGGTATCGCTTCCAGGCAGTCAAAAGTGTGGCCGCCGACCGGGAGCCGGTAACCGGCGGAGCCAGCCACTACGAGGATGCCATGTTGGACAACATTGTGGAGCGGCGGCGACTGTCCTTTACGTTGAGCGCAAACAAAAGGCTTGTAGCGCTGGTGGAAAAGGGCTTGGATAGCCTTACAAAAACAGAACGTATGGTGTTGGATGCCTTTTTTATTAATCGCCGAAAAGACCACATAGAATATTTGAAGCAAGAAACCGGGTACGAAAGCGCGCAGATCTACAGGATAAAAGAAGATGCGCTGTATAGATTTACAGTTTCCATGTATGGACTGCCGGAGTATTAAAGATGATAAAAACATGAGAGGAAATTTTAAAAAATAAGCTGTATACTGTACGTGAAGTGGTGGCGCGCTTCAATCCTCCTTTGATGGCAGCTTAAAACACCGGGCTTCCCCCTCCCCCCGGTGTTTTTTTCTGCCGTTTTTTAAATTTTGCCAGGAAAGCAGGTGCGTTATGGCCAAACTATCGCCCAAGCGGGAATTGTTTTGCCAAGAATATCTTGTAGACCTTAACGGGACGCAGGCCGCCATACGTGCCGGGTACAGCGCAAGGGCTGCAACAACCGAAGCAAGCAGATTGCTAACAAATGCCAACGTCCGCGCGCGTATAGATATATTAATGGCGGAAAGATCCAAAAGGACAGGGGTAAATGCAGATCGCGTTATAAGGGAATTGGCCAGGATCGCCTTTGTAAACGCGGAAGACGTGGTGGACACAAGAACCGGGGGCGTGCGCAGTGATGCAAGCGCCGACGACAAAGCCGCAATATTTTCCGTAAAAGTAAAACAAGGAAGCGGGCCGGACTTTACAACGGATGAACGCGAAGTGAAACTGTTTGACAAGCTGAAAGCCCTCGAACTGCTGGGCAAGCATACCGGGCTTTGGGATGATAAGGCCAACGACAAAATGCCCGTGCAGGTGGTGGTAACGTATGACTACGGCGACGATGGGGACGACGGCCCTACAGAGTAATGGCCCCGCACTGGTAATAAAAAGCAAAGCAAAATTTAACCCCACATTTAGGCAGGTTAATGCCACGCGTCGGCGGTACCGGATACTGAAAGGCAGCGCAGGCAGCGGCAAAAGCGTTAATATTGCACAAGATTACATTATCAAGTTAAGTGACCCAGCATTTGATGGTGCCAACCTGCTGGTGGTGCGTAAGGTAGACGACACAAACAGGGATAGCACTTTTGCGGAGTTGCAAGCGGCCATATACAAAATATTTGGCGACCAGGCAGAACGGGTATGGAAAATAAACCAAAGCCCGTTGTACATGGAGTGCAAGATCACAGGCAACCGCATTATTTTCCGCGGCATGAATGACTACCGGCAACGGGAAAAAATAAAATCGGTTGCGTTTAAAACGGGCAAGCTGGTTTGGATTTGGGTAGAAGAAGCCACCGAACTGTTAGTGGAAGATATAGACATATTAGACGACCGTTTGCGCGGGGATCTGTCAGAACTGAACCCAAACTTGTACTACCAGATTACCCTTACGTTTAACCCGGTATCGGCTACCCACTGGATAAAGGGCCGGTACTTTGACAAAGCAAGCAACTTTGTTATGACGCACCATAGCACATACAAAGATAACAAGTTTATTGATTTTGCGTACTACCAGCGCATGGAGCGCCGCAAAACAGAAGATCCCGAAGGGTACCGGGTGTATGGGCTTGGAGAGTGGGGCGAACTTGGCGGGCTGATCCTTAGCAACTACCACGCCCACAACTTTGCCCGCCTGCGCGAAAACTTTGACGATTTTGTACTGGCGCAGGACTTTGGTTTTAATCATGCGAACGTCGTTTTAGAAGTTGGATTTAAAGACGGCGAAATATACATATGCCGCGAATTAGTGTGCCACGAAATGGACACCAGCGAAATTATAAAAGCTGCCGATAAGCAGAAGTTTTGCAAAACAGCCGAAATGATTTGCGACAGCGCGGAGCCTGACCGCATACAGATGTGGAGCAAAGCGGGGTACCGGGCGGTACCCGTGAGCAAAGAAACTGCAGGCAAGGGCAGTGTATCGGCGCAGATTGATTATTTAAAGGCGCGGAAGATCCATATACACCCATCTTGCGTACATACGCTAAAAGAGATTGGGCAATGGAAATGGAAAAAAGACAAATCAACAGGTTTATACATCGACGAACCTGTGGCCTTTTTTGACGATGCAATGGCAGCATTGCGGTACAGCGTGGAACGGCAGCGGAAGGGCGCCGCCATAGAAATTATGAAATAGCGGGGTGTACGAAATGACGGAAGCGGAACGGATAAGTATTTTGCTGGGGGATCCCGCCAACCGCACGATGAACGCAGGGGAAATAATTGCCGCAGAAATAAAAGAATTTAAAGGCAATGAAGCCTATACGCTGATGGTGGAAGGTGAACAGTATTACCGTAACAGATCGGCAGTACAGGCAAAGGTGAATGATGTTGCCCAACGCAGCAACACAAAAATAGAAATACCCATGGTAAAGAAGTTGACCGACCAGAAGGTAAACTATTTGTTATCAAAACCGTTTTCAGTCAAAACGGAAGATAAAAAATACGCGGAATGTTTAAACGACATATTCAACGCCGGTTTTAGGAAAAAGGTTAAAGCGCTGGATAAAAATGCCATTAAGCAGGGCATTGGATGGATCCAGCCATATATAAAGCGGGACAAGCCGGGCAACCCCGCGAAACTGGATTTTTTACTGCCGTTGCCTACAGAAGTTGTGCCGATATGGCGCGACAACGAAAAGCAAGACTTAGAAGCGATCATAAGGTTTTACCAGCAAACGGTATATACGGGAAACATAAAGGGCACTGTAACACACGCGGAACTTTGTACATGCGCGGGCATACAGCGGTATACATCTACCCGCGGGGCAACCAGCGGCGGCAGTGAATACGATTTTGTGATTGATAAGCAATACGGCACAGAGCAAAACGGATTTACAGACCCGTGGCTGGCAATAAATGGCAAAGAATACGTGCTGGATGAAGTGCCGGCCTCATGGTTGCGTTACAACGACGAAGAACTGCCCCTGCACTATTTTCTAAAAGAAATGGTGGACGATATAAATTGGCAAACATCTGTAACGGCTGATGTACTGCGGGATGTGGCAAAGTTTATATACCTACTTCGCGGCTACGGCGGCCAGAACATTGCCGAATTTGTAAAAGATTTGCAGGAAGCGCTGGCCGTTAAGCTGCAAGCAGACGGCGGAGTGGATAAGCTACAAGCAGATCTTAATATTGACGCAGTAATGGCATTTTTAGAGCAACACCGCAAAAATGTTATTTATTACGCCAATGGCGTGGACACCCAAGACCCCAACCTGGGGGATGCATCGGGATCCGCTCTTAATTTTAGGTACATGGATCTGGACAATGATTGCCAGTACATGGCCAACGAATTGCAGGGCACATTTGAGCGGTTAAAGCTGTTTATTGATGTGTACCTGCAGGCAATCGGCAAAGGCGATTTTACAGCGGTACCTTTTGAAATAGTCTTTAACATGGACATGCCGGTGAATGAAAGCGACGTAATCACCAACGTGGTGGCGTCGCAGAATATCCTATCCAAGAAAACCGCGCTCGAAAACCATCCATGGGTTACCGACGCGGAAGCGGAAGCCGAACAAATAGCCAAAGAAAAAAAGGAAAATATGCAACAATTTGGCGAAGGGCTGTTTGACGATGATTACAGCGCCGGAGATCTCCCGCCGGAGGATCCCGCCGCGAAAAAATCCGCCGGTGGTGAGGACGAATGAGAGACAACGCCGAATACTGGATAGAACGCGCCCTGCAACGGGAGTATGAAAGTTATTTAGAGGGTGCCGAACTGTCCGAAAAACTGTTTGCAGAATACCAACTGGCCGCCCGGCGGATCCGCGCAAAGGTGGGCGATTTTTACGCACGATATGCCACCGAGCAGGGTATTTCTATGGAAGAAGCGGTAAAAACGCTGAACCTGTCGGAAATGCAGGAATGGAAAAAGACGCTTGGCGACTACATGGCGGACATAAAAGCCGCAGCAGACGACGAAATACGGGCAAAGCTGCAAGCGGAACTTGACGCGCTTTCTTATAACAGCCAAATTTCCCGCCTTGAAGTGCTTGAAGGGCAGGTAAACATGGAACTAAACACCTTGTACGACAAGGGTGTGGAGCAAATGAAAGAACAGTTTGGCGATATGTTTGAAGAAGGCTATTATAAAAAAGTATACGACCTACAGCAACGCGTTGGGTTTATGGGCGAATTTGCCCATGTGTCCACGTCCATGGTAGAAGACATTGTAAGCTACCCATGGAGCGGGGCAAACTTTAGTGATCGGCTTTGGCGCAACAAACAGGCCCTTATTTTTAGCACACGGGAAATACTAACCCGCGGGGCGATTGAGGGTACCAGCATCGGGCAAATGAGTAAATTGTTGTCTGACATAATGGGGCAAAGCTACAAAAATGCCCAACGATTGGTATTGACAGAAAGCGCGCATTTCCATGAAGAAGCCACATTCCGCGCTTATAAAGCCGCAGGTGTGAAGGAATACGAATACCAGGCACGGCTTAGTGAAAAGACCTGCGCAGTATGCGGGGCGCTGGATGGCAAGCACTTTGCGGTTGAGGAAAGACAGGAAGGTAGCAACGCCCCGCCCTTGCACCCGAATTGCCATTGCATTACGGTAGAGCATGACCCGGAAGAAGCACTGGACTGGATCAATTCGGGTAAAGAAATGCCCCACCGCATGACATACGAGGAATGGGCGGCAGAGCAGGGAGTAAAAACCAAAGCAGCTACCGGCCCCAAGGGTATAAAGACGGATCCACGCTATAATGCGGATGCCAAGCAATATGCCTCCTATGCTGACATGCTGGGCGACGATGCGCCGGCCGATATTGCAGCCTTTCGGGATCTAAAGTATAATGATACTGATAAGTGGGACATGATGAAACTGGACTACCGACGCCGTAGCGCGTTGCAAAACGGAGGTACTCCCCTGCCCCACATTGACGCTGTAAGCGCTGCGGATGGAAAGTTTGAAAAGTACCTGTTTAACAAGGATAATCCAAGCGGGTATGCCAAAGGGCAGGCGTTGCAGTCGGTACTAGGATATAGCAAGGAAAACTGGAAGGATCTGCGGCAAAATATTATTGCGTCCGCGGCAAAATATCCCGCAAAAGAAATAAGCACAGATGCATTTGGAACCCGGTATGAACAAAAGATGGTGCTGTATGGCCCCAGTGGCCGGGCTGCAAACGTTGTTGTTGGCTGGAATGCCAAAGATGGTAAACAAAACCTTACATCCGTGTACATAAAGGAAGTGAAGAAAAATGAAAATTAAACAGTACGACACGGTAAAATTAAAAGACGGCCGTGTTGGTTGTGTTGTGGAAAAATGGAGCGAAACGGATTTTGAAGTGGATGTAGGAAGCGGGCCAGCGGACTGGGAAACCATTACCGCAAAACTGGACGATATTGCCGAGGTAGTAACCCCGCAAAAGGCATAAACACAAAAAAATAGTTGGATCTAAAGACACTTTTTATGAAGTGTCTTTTTTTATGTCCAAAAATAAGCCGTCCCCTTCCGGCGACCAGAAGGAACCGCAATGCAGGTGGAAGACCTGGGCGAAAGCCGAAAAGCGGAAGAAAGGAAAGAACCATGATTGTAGAAGGTGTACGTAAAATGTTGGGCGACGAATTGGCCGCAAAGGTGGACGAAGCACTGAAAGGCAAGGGCAAGGATGGGAAAGACCTTGACCTGGTGGTTGGCAATGATGGCACTTTTGTGCCGGTCGAAAAGCATGAGGGTGTGAAAACCCAAGCCACTGCCGCAGAAGCTGCAATGAAAACCGCCGCCAGTGTATTAAAAGGACTTGGCGGTAGCGGTGACCCCGCAAAATTTGCGGAGGATGTGGCCAACGCAAAGAAAAAGTTTGATGATGCGGAAACCACATACAAAAACGATTTGGCGACCAATCGCAAAACCACGGCGCTAAAGCTGGCCCTATCGGGGCAGGTGCATGATGCATCGGACATTATAAGCCGCTTAGATCTTGCAGGCATTGAAGTGGACGACAACGGGGACTTAAAAACCGACATTGCCCCCCTGCTTACCCCGATACGCACAAGCAAACCGTACCTTTTTACAGAGCAGCAAGACCCGGAAGCAGCCCCCGACATTAAGGGGGCAAAACCGGCCGAGCCGGGCAAGCCTGCGGAAGCGGGAGCCCAAAGCGGCCCGACGATTTTTTAAAAAAGAAAGGTTGATTTTATTATGGCACGTACAAGTGCAATTAGCTTAATCGCATCCGGCACTCTCAAAGCCGAACTGAAAGAACTGTACGGGTATGTTATTGGAAACGTGCAGAAACAAACCCTTGCAAACTCGCTTAAAAGCCAAGAGTATACCGGCAACCCTGCCGCAGGATCGGTTGAGTTCCGCCGTTTTGCAAACAGCAAATCCAAAGCATACGGAACAGCCCGCAGCACTGGCAAAGGTGATGCTATTCAAGCACCGCCCATCCCCGTGAACCTGTCTGTCCACAAAGAAATTGTGGAAGAAGCTGCCAAGTTTGATATTGATACGTTCGGCATTGGCAATTTGATGGTGCGCAGGGTGGATAACCATAGTTTGACAATGTCTAGCGAATTGGACGGTGCATTTTTTGAAGCGGCATTTGCTGATGGTACCGACTTCACCCCTGCGGAAACGGCTTTTGAAGATATTTTGGAAGAAAACATTCAGGCGTTGGAAACCGTGAACAATGATTTTGTACGCGGTGTTCCCCGCAGCATCATGAATATGGTGTGCAGCACTTCCTTTTTCGGGAAAATTCGCAATTACCTGGACACCAAGCCCAACCCCAACGTGGACACTGCGGCAGAAGGCTTTGGCGTTTTCCACGGCGTTAAAGTTTATTCTCACATCAATGTGCCGCTGACGCGTAAGGCCACCCTTATGATTGACGGAGCAATCGCCCAGCCTGTTGTGTCATACCAATACACAGAGCCGGAAAAAATCCCCCTGTCGAACGATTACGGTGTGGGGCTTTTTTATGATTACGGCACCAAAGTATTAACCCCCGATTTGGTATTCAACTACTAATCGGACGATTGTATAAACAAACCCCGCACTAATTGGTGCGGGGAACTATTTACAGGAGGCTAACGCCATGAAATTTAAGAATAAAGAAACAGGCAGTATTTTAAGCCCTAAGACCGATTTTGCCGCAGAGCAGTTAAAAAAGGATCCGCGCTTTATGATGATTGAGGGCAAAAAAGAAGAAGACAGCGGAAGCGGTGAGGGTGCCGCGGATGGCTTGGAAAAGATGAAAAAGGAAGACTTGCTGACGCTGGCTGCTGAAAAAGGTATTGAAGTAAGCGCCCAGGACAGCAAAGAAAAAATCCTTGCTGCCATTAAGGCCGCACTGCCGGCCGAATAAGCCCGGAAAGCAGGTGTAAAAAATGCCGGACGCAAAAACCCCGTTGGCAACCATGCAGGAAGCGCTTGCCCGGCGGTTGGGCAAAACAATTGAAGACCCATTACTGGCGGATGTGTTGGAGGATGCTATAACCGATGTTAAAAATTATTGCAACCTGCCGGAGATCCCGCCAGAATTGTACAGCACAGTAGTGCGCATAGCTATGGATATGTGGCGCGGGGCCGGGTACGGACAAGACGCTGCGCCGCAACAGGTTACCAGCGTAAAGCGGGGCGATGTGCAGACCAGTTTTGCTACACCCGGATTTACTGGTGCAAACGCGGCGGGCGGGGCTGATTATAAAGCCCCGTACCTGCCAATATTGCGCGATTTTAGGGTGCTAAGAAAGTAGGTGGCAAAATGCAAGGATTTGGACGGCCAAGCATAGAACGCCAAGCAATAGAAGCCACGTATGAAGACACCCTGGAAGTGTGGCGGCCTGCCGATAAGACCAGCAACAATATTACGTCGACCAAGTCGGAAAAGGTTGCGGAAAATGTAATATGCGCATATTCCGGCGGCGGCGGGATGGGAAACCAGACAGACAGTTTTAACTTGGTAGAATATGCCCCGAAAATCTTTGCCCCGCCGGAACTTACTGTGTTGCGCGGGGACGTTATAAAGCTAAAGAGGTTTGGACGCATTGACCCAAACGCCACAACGGTGCTGCAATTTGAGCCTTTAGGGGATGCCGCGTTATTCCCGACACACCAAGAGATATTTGTAAAGGTGCGTGATCGGGCATGAGCGTGGACTACGGCGATTTGGTGACATTTAGAAACAACCTGCAGGCGTTGCTGGACGATGTGCCCAATATCATGGACGAACTGGTGGTGGGTGAAGGCGTTTATGCCGTAAAGCAAGCGGTGCGATTGTGCCAAGAAAAAAAGATAGACAACACCAGTTTGTACAAACGCAGTTTCCACGCCGATGAAAAGGCACACCGAAGCGGGGACGAATACCGCATATCTTTTTATAATAATGCGGACTATGCCAAGCACATAGAATATGGTTTTAGGTCACATTTTGTGCCCGGACACTGGGAAGGCAGCACGTTTGTGTATGCGCAAAAGGATCCGGCGGGCGGTATGTATGTAGGCCCGCGCGGCGGGTATGTGCCCGGAAAATTTGTTTTTAGGCTTGCTTGCCGTGCGGTAGCTACAACAAAGGATGCCCGGTTACGGCGCAAACTATATGCCGCACTGCGGCAAAGATTTAGTTAAAAGAAGGGGTAAGCATGACTGCAAATAATACCATTTTGGCCGTAGCGGAAAAATTAACAGATTTATGGCCAGACCGCAAGGTGCGGGTAGACGAAATACCCAAAGATGCGGACGGCGTTTTTTTTGTGCAGGTGCTTACCCCGTCGCAAAACCGCGAACTGGGCGACAGGCACAGGCGTGCCAGTACAATAAGCGTTATCTATTTTACAAAAGACCATGAAAACATGGTGTACAACGATTGGGCCGAAACTATGATGCTGCATTTTGTGGATATAGCGATTGGCGGCACCCTATACCAAACCAAACGCCCGCACGCCGAGCAGGTGGGGCGCGAATATCATTTTTTGTTTGATTTGGATATAGGGGTAATGATAAAAGACCCATCCGCGGAAAACATGGAAGGAATGGCCTATGAAGGGAGCCTAAAAGATGGCTAAAGACACCGAAAAGCCCACAACAGCACCCGCCCCCGCACAGTTTAGCAAAACCCAGTTTTTGGGGCAAAAAGACCGTAGCCTGCGGGATGTATACGCGGTGGTGTTAGAAGACGATAAGACATACACAAAAGAGGACGCCAACAAATTGGCGACCGCCTATTTAGAAAGGAAGGTGAAGTAAAATGCCGTTAGGTGGCGGAAATTTTACTGCTGAAAATAAGGTATTGCCTGGTGCATATCTTAATTTTGTGACAGCACAGGCGGCCAGTACCGCCGGGATCCGTGGAACGGTTACCCTGCCGCTGGCCCTCAACTGGGGCAAAGACGGGGAAATGATTACCGTCCGCGCCGCAGAATTTGCCAAAAAGGCCGTAAGCATACTTGGGTATGATGCGGCGGCCCCCGAACTGCTGTTAGTGCGCGAAGCCCTTAAAAACGCACACACCCTGCTGGTATACCGCATAAACGGCGGCGGAATAGCCGCAAAGAAGACCATAGGCGGGATTGAGTGGACAGCCGTTTGCACAGGAACCCGAGGAAACGCGGTTAAAGGTGCGGTACAGTCCAATATCGACGTGGAAAGCCTGTTTGATGTTGTTACCTATTTGGGGCAAGTAGAAGTTGACAGGCAAACCGTAGCAACGGCGGAAGACCTGCACGCAAACGATTATGTAACATTTGGTACGGGAACCCTGGCAGCGGAAGCGGCTGTGGCTTTGGCCGGAGGTACCAACGGAACCATGGACGGGGCCGCATACGCGGCATACCTGGCAAAAGCGGAAGTGGAAGACTTTGACGCTATTGGGTACCCCGGAACGGATGTAACAACAAAACAGCTTTTTAAAGTCTTTGCTGTGCGGCTGAATGACCTGGAAGGCAAAAAGCTGCAATGTGTGTTGTGCGATTTTAGCGCCGACCATGAAGCAATTATAAACGTCAAAAACGGCGTAAAATTGCAGGACGGCACGGTGATACCGGCAGACAAAGCAGTGGCGTGGGTAGCGGGGGCAAGTGCTGCCGCAGATGTAAACCAGTCATTGACAAATGCAGCTTATCCGGGGGCCGTGGATGTGGATGTGAGGTACACGCAAACCGAGTACGCTGAAGCGGTAAAAGCGGGGCAACTTGCGTTTTACGGCGAAAACGGAGCGGCGCGCGTGGTAGCCGATGTCAACAGTTTGGTAACCCTGGGGGAAAACAAGCCGGAAGACATTAAACACAACCGTGTTGTGCGTGTGCTGAACGGCTGGGCCAACGATGTGGCCCGCATTTTTGGAACATCCTATCTTGGGCGCCAAACCAACAACGACACCGGCCGCCAACTGTTTAAGGCGGACTTGGTGGCTCTTGCCGGACAGTACCAGGCAAAAGAAGCAATATCAAACTTTGATGCCAACGATGTGAGCATAAGCCAGGGAACCGGCAAGCGCGACATTGTTGTAACCAACAGCCTGCAGCCTAACGACAGCATGGAAAAGCTGTACGTTACCACGCAGGTACTTTAATACGGGGGTGTAAACAATAATGGAAAACACCAAAACACTAGCGGGCTTTAATGCTGTAAGCGGCAAGCTGGGCCGCGCATATGCAAAAATCAACGGCAACAACGAAGAATTGTTTTTTGCAAAATCGGTGGAAGTCACCGCCGAGAAAACCAAAGGGACGGTAAAAGCCATTGGTAAAATTACAGTGGGGCACAAAACCACGGGTTTGGAAATTACCGGCAGCATGACACTGTACTACTACACCCCCATATTCCGGCAGATGTTGGCCGAGTACAAAAAAACCGGGGTGGATTTGTACTTTGATATGGTGCTGGAAAACGACGACCCCGGAAGCGACGCAGGCAAGCAGGTGATGCTGCTGAAAGACTGCAACATGGACAGCGTTGTGCTGGCAAAACTGGACGGCGACAGCGACGACGCACTGGAAGAAGATGTGGACTTTACCGCGGAAGACTGGTCACCGTTGCAGGATTTCAACAAAAATTAAAATTTAAAAGCCTTTGGGCTAAAACAAAAGGAGATTACGCCAAATGGGAAAACTTGAAGATTTTCTACTGGCACAAAAAATTGAAGCGCAGGTAGAAACCGAAGTTGTGGTTTCTACCCGTTTTGTGGACAAAGGCGGCGCACCACTTCCCTTTCGGATCCGTTCTATCACGGAAGCTGAAAATAAGGCAATCCGGAAGGAGTGCCAGAAAACGACCTTTAATAAAAAGACCCGGCAAAAAGATGTTGAAACCGATACCGATTTGTTTTTAAACCGCCTTGTGCTGGCTTGCACTGTGGAACCTAATTTTAAAAATGCGGAATTGCAAAAGCATTATGGCGTCATGGGCGCGGAAGCACTTATAAATGCCATGTTACTGCCGGGCGAATACACGGAACTGTTGCAAGCTGTACAAGAGATCAACGGGTTTGATTTGGATGTAAACAGCTTGGTAGAAGAAGCAAAAAACTGATAAAGGGCGAAGACGGGGACGACGTACCAGACGGCGGCCCCGGCTTTGCCCATTATGCTTTACACAAATTAAATATGCTGCCAAGCACCTTTGCCGGGCTACCGACACGGGAAAAAGCATTTGTAATTGCATCAATTGAATTACAAGTAGAAAAAGAACGCAAAGAGCAGGCAAAGGCAAAAAGCAAAAGGAAGTGAATTGATGGCCAGCATTTTTACCGATATTGGATTGCGCGACAAAATGACCAATGTTTTGCGTAAGCAAATCCAAAATACCGATAAGTTAATTAACAGCATGGGCAAGCTGGACACAGCCACCAATAAAATGGGCAACAGTGGTGCAAGCGGGTTTACAAAGGTGCTGCGCCAGCAATCACTTGTAGAAAAGGCCAATACCGGCATATACAGAACTTGGACTAAAGCCGAAAATGCACTGAAAACTGGATTAACCGCTGTAACGAATGCAGGAAAGGCGTTTGGGCAACAGTTAAAAGCTGCCCAAAGGGAAATAGCAAACACCAAAGCATCGGGCGATCGATTGGCCAGTGCATTAAAAGCTGTTTTTTCTGTAATGGCAGTAAAGCAATTTTTGGGTTATGTACAGGGAGCATTAGATGCATTTAATGTAAAAACGAAGTATGAAGTTCAATTATCTACGGTAATGGCAAATAACGGCGGGAATATGGATCAGTTTAAAAGCATCACGGCCGCTGCCGATGCCTTGGAAAAGAAAACAACATACGGAGCCGACGGCCTTGTGGGCGGCGCGGCGGAACTGTCCACCTACCTAAAAGACGCCAAAGCGCTAGAAAAGATGCTGCCCACACTGACGAACTATGCTGCGGGCATGGGGGGCATGGATGTTACCCCCGAACAGATGGTAAACTATGCCACCGATTTGGGCAAGGCGTTAGATGGCACCTATGACGGCCTGCAGAAAAAAGGATTTATCCTTACAGATGCGCAAAAACAGGTAATCGAACTGGGCACGGATATGGAGCGCGTGCAGGTAATTACCGATGTTATAAACCAGTCCTGGGATGGTTTGGCAGAATCGTTTGCCAAAACGCCCGAAGGTAAAATGATACAATTCCAAAACACTATGGGGCGAATAGGTGAAACCATAGGCGGGAACGTGGTTGGCAGCTTTTTACTGCTGATTGATACCGTTACCGCATTTGTGGAGAGTGAAGCGGGGCAGTGGTTGGTAACTGGGCTTAGCATGGGAATTAACACAGTTATATCCGTGCTGACTTGGCTTGTAGGGGTAGTCCATTCCTTTACAGCTTCAATACAACAAAACTGGGGCATCGTTCAACCTATTTTAAGCGTAATTGCTTTCGTTCTTTTCGCCTATATGATTGCCCAGCTTTGGGCCATGTTACCCCCACTTTTTGCACAAGTAGCGGGATGGCTTGCTATAAACTGGCCGATCCTTTTAATAATAGCTGCCGTAGGACTTTTGGTTGCCGTTTTGTTCACTATGGGCGTATCGTTTGAAGATGTATGCGGGTTTATTGGCGGATTGCTGGGCGGGCTGTACGCGGTAATATACAACGTAATTGCAGGCGCCTGGAATTATTGGGCTTCGTTTGTGGAATTTTTTGCAAATGTATTCAATCACCCGGTATACTCCATCAAAAAACTATTTGTAAGCCTGGCAAACACGGTGCTAGATCTAGTAAAAAGCATTGCCGAAGCGATCGACGCAGTATTTGGGAGTAGCCTTGCGGGCAGCGTTACTTCACTGCAAAACCAAATGCAGGATTGGCTGGGAGAAATGCCCGAAGGGTACAAAGTTGTCGCGAAAATGGAAAGCATGTCTATAGTAGATACTGTAGAAACATGGTCAGCCGGGGGGAAAAACATTGGCAAGGGCATTGGCGACGCCTTGGCGGGTTTTGACATGGGGCAGGACACAAGCAGCTTAATGGGCGGGGTAAACGGATTTGACGGCAGTGGTGGCACCGATATACCCGACGTTGGAAGCGTGGGCGAAGTTGGACGCATCAACGATGAAGTGGACATAAGCAAAGAAGACCTTGAACTATTGCGCGACATTGCAGAAGCACGGTTTGTGCAGAACTTTGTCACATTAACCCCGCAGGTAAGCCTACGTGTGGACACCGTGAACGAAAATGCGGATATTGACAGGCTGTTAGATCAGGCCGAACAACGATTGGAAGAAGAATTTGTGGCCGCTGCGGAAGGGGTGTATGCCTAAATGTACCGTATGTTTTTAAAGCGGGACAACACCACGATAGAAATACCTGTGCTGCCGGAAAAGCTAAAAATATCGGCGGACGGCGACAACAATACCGAAACGGTGCTGGAACTGGGGCAAATAAACATACTGCGAAAGAGAAAATTGCGCAGTATGGAATGGGAAGCCCTATTCCCCCTGCACCGCGGCCCTTATGTTAGCGGGGTAAATCTGCTGGCCCCGATTGAATACATACGCACGCTGGAAGACTGGCGCAGCAAGCCGCTGCGCTTTATCATTACAGGCACAGATCTAAATATAAACACAAGCATGGCGATCGAAAGCCTGGACTATGAAGAACGTGGCGGCGAACCGGGCGACCTGTATTATACGCTGGAACTAAAAGAATATGTGGACTATATACCGCGCCGGATTAGCATAGACGCAAACGGTACGGCCTTGATTGTACCACCGTCCCGTCCCGGAAGCGTTAAAACTGGCAGTGTGTCGCACGTGGTACTGGCCGGGGAAAGCATATGGATGTTAGCCCAGCGGTATTATGGGGATGGCAGCCTGTACGATACCATATACCAGGCAAACAAAACGGGGATGGACGCCCGCAACCAAACAGCAGGCGGTACACGGTACACACTTTATACGGGGCAGGTGTTGACGATCCCATGATAAAGCAAGTTTTTTACCAGGATGTTACAAGCGGGGCCGCCCACGATATTACCACCATTGTGTCGGCCCCCAAATGGGCAACCAAGCGCAAAGGCACCCCCGCATCATTTAAGTTTACCGTCGTTGATGATGTGGGGATAAATTGGGCCGAAGGATCTATTATTTGCTTTTTGGCTGACGGCAAAGGCTATTTTTATGGTTACGTTTTTAGGGTGGGGCAAAAGATGGGCGGCACCCGCACTATTACGGCATACGATCAAACGCGGTACCTTAAAAATACGGACACTTATGTTTTTGAGGGAACCCGTGCAGATCAGATATTGACCGAAATTGCCGAAGATTACGGCTTAAAACTGGGAGAAGTGGAAAACACCGGGTACGTGATCCCATCAATGTGTGAGGATGGCAGCACCCTTTTTGATATTATTTTAAAGGCCCTTGATTACACCATCGTAAATATCGGGCGGATGTACTATTTATGGGATGATTACGGGGCCTTGCGCATTTCCTCCGTAGCAGGTAGTAAACTGGATTTGTTTTTTGGTGACAATAGCATGGTGACGGACTACAGCCACGAAACCGAAATAGACACCAACACATACAACCGCATTAAACTGGTACGCGATAACAAGGACACCGGGCACAGGGATGTATATATGTTCCAGGACAGCAACACGATTTCCCAGTGGGGCATACTGCAAAAGTTTGAAAAGGTGGACGAAAAATTAAATGCGTCCCAAATATCAGAACGCGGGGATAATTTGCTGGAATTGCACAACAAGCCCAAGCGCAGTTTCGGCATAGACGGCCCCAGCGACTTATCTGTGCGGGCCGGATGCATGATTTTTGTACAGATTGAGGCAGTAGGATCCGGCCAATTTTTTGTGGTGGAAGAAGCCACGCACGACATAGAAAAAGCAACAATGGCGTTAAAGGTGGTGGTTGCATAATGGCATTAAGCGACGCAATAAAAAAAATAGCAAAACAAACCAACACCGTGGGAGTGCCCACGGCCTTCTTATACGGTGAAGTGGTGGGCATATCTCCCCTACGCGTTTTGGTTGACAGCCGTTTTGAATTGAGCAGCACATTTTTGGTTATCCCCGCCCACTTGCCACAAAACGACTTTGCAGCGGGCGAACGCATTATATTGCTACGCAACCAGGGCGGCAACGAATTTTTGGTTTTGGGAAAGGTGGGTACAAATGGCACTGATACCTAACGCTGAAACCCTAACACTGGGTACCGTTGCAGCGACCGACGAAGTAAAAAATATACCCACCCGCACATATAAGATAAACTGGGCAAAAAAGCGGGCAGAGGGCTATACCGACGACCTGGCAGCCATGGAACAGGCAATATACAAAATAATCCACACAGAGCGATTTGTATATTTGATTTATAGCTGGGATTATGGCACCGAATTAAATAGCCTTATAGGCGAAAGCCGAGCCGTGGCCGAAGCAGAGTTGGAACGGATTTTTGCAGAAGCCCTGCTGGCAGACACCCGGGTGGAAAAACTGGCCGATTTTACGGTGAGCCAAAGCGGGCGGGATGCCTTGGCCGTGACATTTACAGTTATTACCATTTTTGGTGCAATAGCTGTGGAAAGAGAGGTGAAAAACAGTGCATGAGGATATGACCTTTAACGCCATTATGGCGCGTTGCCTTGCACGGGTACCTGCAGGCATAGACAAACGAGAAGGATCTATTATTTACGATGCGCTGGCCCCGGCCGCCGCCGAAATTGCAATGGCCTTTGTGGAACTTGGCACAATTAAAGATGATTTAGCGTTCCCGGACACGGCCACCGGCGAAAATCTTACAAAAAAAGCCGGTGAACGCGGGGTGACAAGGTACGCTGCAACAAAAGCCAAGCGCAAAGCCAATTTTACATCTAGCGGCGGGGTACCCAAAGATGTGACACTGGGGGTACGTTTTAGTGGTGGCGGGCTGAATTACCGAGTAACGGCAAAACTTGCCGCGGGATCCTACACAGTGGAATGTGAAACCGCGGGAATTGTGGGCAACCAGTATTTTGGTACGCTGGTACCAATTGATTTTATACAAGGGCTGGTTACCGCAGAACTGCAGGATGTATTGACCCCAGTCGAAGACACCGAAACAGACGACGCACTGCGCAAGCGCTATTTTAGCAGTTTGGACGGTGTGGCCTTTGGCGGCAATATAAAAAACTATAAAAACTGGGTAACGGCTATACCGGGCGTCGGTGGGGTGCGGGTATATCCAATATGGGCCGGTGGTGGATCTGTACGGCTGGTTATTATATCCAGCAATTGGGGTATCCCGGCGCCGGAACTGGTGGCGGAGGTGCAAACACAAATTGACCCCGAAACCAACCAAGGCAGGGGGGATGGCATAGCGCCTATAGGGCACACCGTAACAGTGGAAGCGGTACAAGGCGCGGTTACAGACATAACAATGGCCCTGCAGTTTGAAAGCGGGTACAACTGGGCGGAACTGCAAGCAGCCGTAGAAGAAACCATAAATGCCTACTATGCGGAACTGGCCGCCTTATGGGATGGTGTGGACACCATAACGGTAAGGGTGAGCCAAATAGAAACCCGCGTGCTGGCGCTTGGCGGTATTGTGGATGTGTCCGACGGAAAAATAAACGGATCCGCTGAAAACATGGTTTTGCAATCAGACGAAATACCAGTGCTGGGGGCGGTGACACCCGAATGAAAATAGAAAAATACTGGCCCCCATTTTTGCAAGAGATAGAAGACTTTAAGCGCCTGGCATATGCAGAGCAGCCGGAACTGGACGCCCTGCAAAGCGGGGTTGCAGATACTAAAAAGGATTTTTTTCTTGCAACTCTAACCGAAGCGGGAATTAAACGGTGGGAAAAAATACTGGGCATTACTCCCCTTACCAGTGATACCTTACAGGCCCGCCGAAACCGTATACAGGTACAATATGCCGACCAGATACCATACACTTACCGTTATCTTGTACGGTACCTGCACGCAATTGATACCCGGATAACGGCCAGTGTATTGTTTTACGATTACACTGTTAAGATAGGCTTGCCGGTAGGCACAACCTATGCAGATATTTTACAGGATCCATTGCGTAGGATGATCCCGGCCAATATGATAATTGATTATGGCAGCAGCTTTCCCATGCAGGCCCACGCCGGAGCGGCGCAGGGCTTTAATTATGGCTATATGCGGATAGGAGCATGAAAAAATGGCACAAGCGTACAAGCCCACATTAACCAACGCCGGGCGGGACTTGCTAAACGATTTGGCGACCGGCGGAACCCTTACAATTACCCGTGCGCAGTTAGGAAGCGGGCAACTGCCAGAAGCGGATCCAATAGAACCGCTGGAAGAACTGTTGGATCCGCAAGCGGAAGCGCAAATAAAAAGCAACGAAGCGTCAAGCGCTGGAAAAATGGTTATCGGTATACAGTACGATAACAAAGATTTGGAAAACGGGTTTGCAATATATGAAATTGGTATATTTGCAAAAAGTTTAGACGGCCCCGAAGTGCTGTATTGCTATATGACACTGGGCGAAACCCCGGAACAGGTGCCCGCGGCTATAGTGGGGCGGTTTATGCGGTCTTACGATATACCAATACAGGTAGATAATGTACTGGATATTGTGGTGCAAATTGATGCATCGGCATTGGCGACCACACAGGATATTACAAAAATATTAGATGGCACTACCCCACCCGCCAACAGCCTAAATGCCGAAAAGCTGGGGGGGAAACCGCCGGCCGATTATGACACGTCGCCACTGGCAAGTGCGGCAATAACTGATTTGGGCATAGAAATAGCATCACTTGCCGCCCGCAGCAGCAATAACTACAGCGTACTGTTTGATGCCCCGGCCGACCAGGCAGCAAGTACCACATATATAATTGACGGCACCCCCGTGGTATTGCGGGACATGCAAAAGGAGGTATTAGACGATGCATGGAAAGCGGGCGCGCCCGTTACTTTGATACGCCGGGGAGAAGACGCTTTTTTTAGCAATGGCGGCAGTTCTCTAAAAGTCCGCATTCGCGGCGGACTGACCGCCCCAGCAAATGGAAAGCCTGGTGACATATGGGTAAAAACAGACTATCCCCTATCCGGCAAGTATGTTATTGGCTATAATGGCCTGCCCCCTGTAATTTTTGAAAATAATCAAGACGGGCTTGTTTTATTATCATTAAGCACGTTCTCCCCCGTCGCAAATTATTTGCAATCAATACAAGGCACACCCAAGGCCAGGTTGAGCGCAGCCATTACGGGGCTGGCTTATCGAGAGGGCAACACGTCCATAAAAAAAGTCGGGTTTCGCGTTTGGTACAACGGTGCTTGGCAGCAGCCCTTTGATTATTTTTATTCTGCGGGGACAGAAGCCCTTGGGCTGATTGGATTTTCTGGAACATTAGGATTAACAATAAACCCCACGAACATAAATGTGCCTAGAGGGTATTACAGTAATTCCCAATGGGTGCGGATGGGTATCGGCCAGCTTGTTGAAATAGGCAATTTGTCCAGTCTGCGTTTTAATTTTTCTTACGGTGAAGTTGGGTATAGTGGGGCTCTCTGTCATGCAGGATTTACAACCCGCCCCGTTTGGTCGGGTAGTGGGATAGCCAATGGCACGATAAGCGGCCCGGCAACTTTCTCCTCAATTACCGCTAACGTTGCAGCAATAGAGGGAATTGGTTATCCCGGAGTATACATACAAGGAGGCAACACAGGCAACTACACAGGATATACCCTTACAAGTATTGTACCAACGTATCTATAACCAAAAGCGCAAATGGCACCCGAAAGGGTGCTTTTGTTTTGCAAAAAAGAAAGGAGTGCAAAACCATGCCTGAAAAAAATGTACAAAATACCGGCATCCCCAGCTTTGCAACAAGCATTGAAGCATTTGACGAAACAAAGCATGCGGACATGCTGGCTCGAAACGAAGCCCACAACGACGAAGATGGAATGGGGGATGATGAATAATGAGCAATCTTGTAGTAAAGGTCATTGAAATGCCGCAAGCCCAATATTCGCGCAAATGCCCCTATGCGCTCACACCCAACGGTATTGTAATACACAATACCGCCACAGATGCTTCGGCCACATCTGAAATATCGTACATGCAGGGCAACACAATTAACACTTCATTTCACTTCGCGGTAGACGAAAACCAAGCCGTGCAGGGAGTACCATTGAACCGCAATAGCTGGCACGCCGGGGATGGCACCAAAACGACCAGCGCAAACCGGACAAAATTGTCAATAGAAATTTGCCGCAGCAAAAGCGGGGGCGTAAAATTTACCACCGCAGAAGAAAACACGGCTATTTTGTGTGCCAAATTGATGCAAGAATACGGATGGAAAACTACGGTCTGCATTACCAAGCACCAGGACTATAAAGCCACTGCCTGCCCGCACAGAACATTGGAACTTGGTTGGCAGCGTTTCTTGAATTTGGTTGCAGAAAAATACGCTATTGAAACTGGAGCAGAAAGCGGAGGTAAAGAAATTATGCAAATGAGTACAAAGCCCGTAAAAATGCAGCTTGGCCCCATGAGCGGCGGCGACCTTGATACAATGCGCAAACTACTGGATGGCCTAAAGATTGCGTATACCGAGGACGGTGGCCATATTAAAACCGCAGACGTAAGCACCGGAGACCAAAACACAGTATTGCAAAAAGTGGTTGCGCTGGGGTTAGGGTTTGAACCCTTGGCGGTCACCGTTGCCAATGGTGTGCCGCAGGCTGATTTTGACGCAATGCGCACCCGCGCGGAAACCGCGGAAGCAAAGCGGGACGACTACGGTCAGCGACTGGCCACCATAAAAAAGGCGGTGCTGTAATGGGTTGGTTAAAGTCTATTATCGCGGCGCTTGCCGCCACATTTGGAGTAACAACAGATACCAGCATATCGCAGGCAGACTATGACGCCATGCAGACCCGCGCGGAAACCGCAGAAACCCAACTGGCCGATGCACAAAAGCAAGTAGGTATTGCCTTGCAACGCGCGACCACGGCGGAAGCTGTGACCGACGCGCAGGTAATAACGATAGAAGCCCAAAACAAAAAAATAGCCGCCGTTGTTGCAGCGGTAGACGGGGTGTAAGAGGATGAAGGATTTTTTTAAAACAATTGGCCAGAGTGCAAAAGAAACATTTAGCGGCACCTTATCGGTAAAGCCCGCACTGGATTGGTATAATACCATTATTGGTAGCATCATTGCGGTTTTATCTGCCATTTTCGGGCAATATTGGTACCTGTTTGCGGCATTCGTTTTGTTTAATGTTTTAGACTGGCTTACGGGATGGTACAAAGCCCGTAAGCTGGAACAAGAAAGCAGTGCAGTGGGTGCCAAAGGTGCCATCAAGAAACTATTTTACTGGATCGTTGTTGCTGTAGCTTTTGTAATATCTGCGGTTTTTGCGGCAATCGGAAAAGATCTGCTGGGAATAGATCTATCTTTTATGTTGCTGCTTGGTTGGTTTACCTTGGCAGGGCTAACGGTCAACGAAGCGCGCAGTATCTTGGAAAACTTAATTGAAATGGGAATTAATGTGCCAAAGTTTTTAATCACAGGGCTTGCAGTAACCCAAAAACTTATACAGGCCAAAGCCGACGCAGCACTTCCGGCGGACGAAGAAAAAAAATAAGAAAAATGCATCTACTATACTAAACACGGGCTGAATTTCAGCCCGTGCCTTTTTTGTCCCCTGCATTAAGACCTTCCCGTGATATCTCCAGTACGGCTTTTAAATCTTTATTTTATAGCTTTAAGGTAAGGTAAAATTATTTTCAAAAAATTGAACGCGTCACGCTTAGGTCCGGTTCTGTAATAAGCCGCAACTTGAATAATTGCAGATATAAGTGTAAGAAGTAAAGGAAACAGCATAAGAATTCCAGAACTCTCAAAAGAACCTGCTATTAAAAAAGAAAGTATAGACAAAAAAGCAATAAAACAGGCGCCTAAATTTACGAAAAATGTCACTATATTATCTGGGTGGTCATATCGTGCTATATAGCTTTCGGCGTCCGGAATAATGTTGTTAATGATAGTATCTTCCGTAGGAATTCTATCTATAATTTCTTTGATCAATTCTTTTGTTTTACTGAACTCCGTTTTATACTTTCTCTCCTCTTTCCAGAAGTAGGATTCCTCACGTTTCAAGTCCTCAAAAGATAATATTTTTGCTTTGCTAGGTAATTCATCTTTAAGTATCTGCACTTCTTTTTTTTTCTCAACATCCACTTTACACAACTCCCCATAAAATCAATTTAATAGTTCATAAGATATATAATATCATAAAAGAGGTTTCCCGAAAAATGAATAATTGAATTATATATTGCAAAAAAAACGTAAATCATCCCGCACGACTAAAAACCCTCGTGAAAACAACATTTTTTCGCGTAACCGCGGGACGTTTCCGGCCCCCGCAACCACAAAAATTCGCTTAGAATCGTAAGATTCTAAGCGAATTTTTTTTTGCTGTGAACACCCGAAAATGGGTGTCGGGTGTTCATTTAGATTTGGAATGCCATGATGGATTGCCGTATTACTATAATTTAAGTATAATGGAAATATGTTAATGAAGGATCGAGAGAGGGCATCATATGACCAGTAAAGCCATTAGCGTAGGGGAACAATTAGCTTTTGATGTTCCCGATGGAAATACAACTTTTTCAATTGACGATTCCATACTCTACAAAGAAACTATGGAAAATAAAACATATCATCCACAATATGTTCGCAAGAATGGTCTTTTATTTAAGGATAACAGTTTAGAACTCCTTAAAAGGATGAAGAGCGGTTCGGTGAACTTAATTTTTGCGGATCCGCCATATAATATCAAAAAAGCAGATTGGGACAAATTCGAATCCCAAGAAGAATATATCAAATGGTCTATAGAGTGGATTAAAGAAGCTTCTCGTATTTTAACTGATTGTGGCACATTATACATCTGCGGGTTTTCAGAAATATTAGCAGATTTAAAGCACCCAGCAATGAAGTATTTTAACGGCTGTAAATGGTTGATTTGGTATTATCGCAATAAAGCAAATCTGGGTAATGATTGGGGGCGTTCACATGAAAGTCTTTTACATTTACGAAAGTCAAAAAGATTTACATTAAATGTTGATGACATCCGAGTGCCCTACGGTGCGCATACATTAAAATATCCCGTGCACCCACAAGCTGATACTAGCCAATATGCCAATGGAAAAGCAAAAAAAGATACTTGGACCCCACATCCAATGGGAGCTAAACCGAAAGACGTATTAGAAATTCCGACAACTTGCAATGGCATGGAAGAAAAAACGCCTCACCCAACACAAAAACCTGAAGAATTATTACGTAAAATCATAATGGCATCAAGCAATAGTGGTGATATTGTGTTAGATCCTTTTTCCGGTTCGGGCACCTCTTTGGTTGTGGCGGAGCAACTGGGTAGAATGTGGATTGGCTGCGATCAAAATTCCGAGTACAATGGGTGGGCTATCCATAGGATCGACAATGCTCTACAAAAAAATAAAGAAGAATGGATAGCTTTTGATAGGGCAAATAAAGAAAGGAGAGAATCCATACGATGATTTTGTCACAGTTGATGGAATATGCCTTAGATAAAACAAATTTTCTTTCGGTCGATGACTATTCTACGTTTTGCGAGAATTATTTGGAGTATATCTATAACAACTTGCAGGCTGTCATAGTATCTAAGAACGAAAATCACTACAGATTTTTTCAATACAAAGAAGATGGCGATTACAACATAACGAGGCCAATCAACAGTAATCTCTATTACAGTGCAGACACATTTCATCAAGCAAGGGATAACTTTAAATATATTCTTAAGAACCTGGCCGAAACAAGCGGCAATGCTGAAGTGAGAGCAATAATTAACAATTATATTTACACTGTTCAACAATCAATCGGCGCCGCATTAGACGGCCTACCTGCTGGACAAAGTAACTTTGCTCGAAAAATCAATGGTGATTTATTTGAGAGATATATTCGATTGCTTTTGATAGAGATAGGAGTTCCTGTGCGTGAGGGCACTATTAAAATTCCCGTTGAAGTAGATGGTGAAGATTTATTTACCATGTCCTATCAGCACGACTTAATTATTGAGGAAAATCGTGAAGTACATGCTATCGGTTCTGTGAAGACATCAAGTAAAGATCGAATAGATAACATTTTCATTGACAAGTTTTTGTACAATCGGTTGACGGATTGTAAGACCCCGCACTTTGCGGTTTTTTTAAATGATGTACAAAGAAAAGGCAAAGAACCAAATTATGGTGTAAATGCCACTTTCCTGACTGGTCACTTTAAAGGATACACTGTCAAACTTAATCCGTTGGATGGAGTTTACTATTGTGACATCCGGCCGAACATGATTACTGATTCTCTTTTAAGCGCACATATTAAAACACTAGATCATTTTTTTGAGGATGTTTGGAGTTTTTGCAGCAAGCCGGGCGCAAAGAAAGTTTGACTCGTGTAGTATGATTCTAAATGAGCCTTTGACTTAATTTCAAGATATTCTACAAAAATTCCGCTTCCGTTGTATTCGCACTCTGTATGGCGTGGGCGTAAACCTTAGTAGTTGTGGCCGTTGACGTATGACCCCGCTACTCCAGCAATGGCAGTAAGCGGTACCCCACCCGCAATTTGTAGTGTAGCATTGGTGTAATACGAGAAATGACTGGAAATTCTCCGTAGGTTGCTCGCAATATAAATCATCCCTTTTGCATAACAGCCGTAAAATAAAAACCAGATAAGCAATAAAAGCATTGCGGAATTTTCCGCAATGCTTTTATATTTAAAGGCTTTTTTGCTTATATTTCTCTTTGCAAGCGGCACACAACAAACACCTTGGCACCAGTTTAACCAGCCACAGGTTTATTTTCTGCGCTCATTTTACGCTTGGTTTCGCGGTATTGCTCCGGTATTTCCTCAGGCTTCATATTTTCTGGCACCTTTGTTGTCCCCAACTTTTTTGCAGTTTCGTAGTACCAACATTTATACTCAATTACATTTAAGGTTTCCTGCAACTCCAGCATCTGCTGTTTTACCACTTTGCGTTGGTTATAAAATAGCTGAAGCCTCTCATCTATAGTTTCGTCCCCCTGTATTGTCATCTCAATAAAGGCTCGGATATCCTTAATTTGCATGCCGGTCTTTTTTAAGCAATCAACAATCAACAACCATTCGTAATCTTTTTCGGTAAAAATGCGCATCCCGCCGTCCGAGCGCTGCACAAACGGCAGCAAGCCCTGTTTATCATAAAACCGAAGTGTAGACGGCGCCACACAAAGCAGTTTAGCCATTTCTCCTACTGTATAAAACATCCTGTTTCTCCTATATAATTTTACAAATTTTAAAAAACGCTTGACTTGAAGTTGAGTTTAACTTATAGAATATGCTTTAGGCAGTATTAGCATAGCAAAAAGGGTATTTACTGTCAACAAAGTTAAGGGAGGCGAAAGAAATAAACACAAAGGAATTAAGCGTATTTTCTGTTGGAGATAAAAACAAAGCCTTTGAAAAATACTTTACAGGCCAAAGTTACCTTACAATACTTTCTACCCAGCAATTAGGGATTGGCAACGTGACTTTTGAGCCGGGCTGCCGCAACAACTGGCACATTCATCACGCAAAGCAGGGTGGTGGCCAAATTTTACTTATTACGGCGGGGCGGGGCTACTACCAGCAATGGGGCAGCCCGGTACAAAATCTGCTGCCCGGGGATGTTGTAAATATCCCCGCCAATGTAAAGCATTGGCATGGCGCTGCACCAAACAGCTGGTTTCAGCACATCGCTATTGAGGTACCGGGTGTTGAAACCAAAACCGAATGGTGCGAACCTGTACAGGACGAAGAATATTATACCTTATAAGGATTAAAGGAGAAAAACAATATGTTAGGAAATTTTAGCTACAGCAACCCCACAAAACTTTACTTTGGAGAGAATGCACTGGATGCCCTAAACGAAGAACTGCCAAAATACGGCAAAAATGTGTTGCTGGTTTACGGGGGCGGCTCGATTAAAAAGAACGGGATTTACGACAGTGTTGTACAGATTTTAAAGGCCAATGGCAAAGAGATTTTTGAGAATGATGGCGTTATGCCAAACCCCACCGTAGAAAAACTGTATGAGGGATGCCAGCGCGCAAAAGAGGGCAAGGTGGATTTTATTTTAGCGGTTGGGGGCGGCTCTGTGTGCGACTACGCAAAGGCCGTATCAGTCTCTGCCCATTGTAAAACAGACCCTTGGGAAAAATATTACCTAAATATGGAAGATGTCGACAACCAGATTATTCCGGTAGGCTGTGTTTTAACCATGGTGGGCACTGGCTCCGAGATGAACGGCGGCTCTGTTATTACCAACCACCAGCAAAAACTAAAAATAGGCCATGTGTTTGGAGACAATGTTTTCCCAAAATTCTCTATCCTTAACCCCGCATTTACCCTTACTCTGCCGCAATACCAAATGACAGCGGGCTTTTTTGACATTATGTCTCATATACTAGAACAATACTTTTCGGGAGAAGACGATAACACCTCCGACTATATCAGTGAGGGGCTGTTAAAATCCCTCATTCATTCCTCCCGCATTGCGGTTAAAGACCCCGGCAACTACGAGGCGCGCAGCAACATTATGTGGATTGCCACATGGGCGCTGAACACGCTTGTTTCAAAAGGCAAAAGCACCGATTGGATGGTGCATATGATAGGCCAGTCTGTAGGTGCCTATACAGACGCTACCCACGGCATGACACTCGCGGCAGTATCTATGCCCTATTACCGCTTAATTATGCCCTACGGCCTTGCTAAATTTAAGCGATACGCCATTACGGTTTGGAGCATTAACCCCGATGGTAAAACCGATACCGAAATTGCTGCTGCCGGTTTAAACGCAATGCAAGCATGGATGACCGAAATTGGCCTAGTTATGAATGCAAGCCAGCTTGGTGTTACCGAAGAAATGCTGGAAGGAATTGCAAAAAGCTCTTTTATTTTGGAGGGTGGATACAAGATTTTAACGCAACAGGAAATTGTAGACATTTTAAAGGAGAGCATGTAAATGGCAGATAAAGTAACTGCCGGGCGGGATACCCTAGGAGGATTTGCGCCCAAATTTGCCGAGTTAAACGACGATGTACTTTTTGGCGATATTTGGCAGCGTACCAATCAACTTTCGGCTCGTGACAGAAGCATTGTTACGGTTACATCACTTATGGCAAGCGGCGTATTAGATGGTTCTTTACAATACCACATTGCAAAAGCAAAAGAAAACGGTGTGACAAAACAAGAAATGGCCGAAATTTTAACGCACGCCGCCTTTTATGCCGGATGGCCCAAAGCATGGGCTGCTTTTAGGTACGCAAAAGACATTTATAAATAGTAAACTCTTTTAGAGTGCTATCTTTTACTGCTTTATTTTTTTACAATTTGCCTGTACGTTATTTTTAAGGAGAATATTTATGAGCAAAATATTGGTGGCTTATTTTTCTGCCAGCGGGGTAACCGCCGGTGTTGCCAAAACCTTGGCCCAAGCCGCAAACGCCGATTTATACGAAATTAAACCCCAAATACCCTATACCGATGCAGATTTAAACTGGAACAACAAACAATCCCGCAGCTATACAGAAATGCACACACCTTCCTTTAGGCCACCAATAATAGCCGATAACGCCAATGTTGCACAGTATGATGTTCTGTTTTTGGGTTTTCCCATTTGGTGGTATATTGCCCCCACCATTGTAAACAGCTTTTTAGAAAAGTACGATTTTGCCGGAAAGGTAATAATTCCTTTCGCCACCTCCGGCGGCAGCGGCTTTGGCCGCACTGTAGAGTCGTTAAAACCTTCGGCCAGCAGCAGTGCCACTTGGAAGGATGGCAAAATTTTAAGTATACGCACAAGCAATACCGATTTATCCGCTTGGGTTAAATCTCTTAATTTGTAATGGCATCGCCGTAAATACGCCTTATACAAACAAAGGCCAGACCGCATCAACGACTTTGATGCGGTCTGGCCTTTAATAAATATTTTACTCGTTTACTGTGCGTTTTTCATAGCCTTTATGATAGTAATTGTCATTTTCTTTTCTGTTGCTTTTACGGATAGCAAATATAGCAAAGATAATTTCTACCACAAGGAAGAGTATCATTAACAACGACCATTGGTCTACAAAAACCATAACGCGAGCCAGGTTTTGTGTAAGGAAAAAGGTTATTACGCCAAGGGCGGATGCTACGCCGGCCAATATTCTCCAAACCATTTTTCTGCCGCCCGTTTCTTGCTCATCATCCTCTTTGCTTTTACGCATAAAGCCAAATACAATTAATGCTGCTGCAAGCAGTACGCCCGAAACCGCGCTGATAAGATTTAAAAGCGCCCACTGAGAGGCATTGCCAGCCAACGGAGGCTGAGCTGGTGGTACTACAATGGTGCCACCAGCCGAATTTGAAGAGGAGGCGCTGCCGCCGGAGTTTGCAGACGATACAATGATGGAGCTATCTTGTTGAGAAGAGCTGGTGCTGCTTACTACTGTTGAAGAGCTAGATGCCCCAACTGCCCTCCACTGGGCATAAAGGCGAATATCAGAGCTGCCCATGGTTAAGCTCCCACCAGCGGCATAGCCTGTTCCGCTTCCGTTTGCGGCTGTGTTCCAGCCGGTAAACGAATAACCGCTGCGTGTGGGCACCGTACCTGTTAATACTACGGTTTGGCCCTGCAAATACCCTGCCTGATCGGGGATTTGGCTTGTTCCGTGCCCACCCCAGTTTACATCAAACATTACACGGTAAGATACAGAGGATCCTATTGTGTCAACTTCCCACTTTGCAAATATTGTGGTGTCGGCCGTAATGGTTTCTGCCGCAAAATCCCATGCGTTGGCAAAAGAATTTTCTTTATACCATCCTTTAAAAGAGTAGCCGGATTTCGTTGGGTCTTGGGGTTTTGCTACCAAATCGCCAGACAGCAATTTTTGAGAAGCAACGCTGCTACCGCCGTTGGTATTAAAGGTAACGGTATATTGCTGCTCCCAGCTTGCGTACAAAGTAATATTTTTTGTTACCTTATTTGTGCTAAAGTTCCACTGGTTGCCGGCATCATCATACCATCCTGTAAATACATGGTTTTCCCAGCTGGGTGCGCCCGGGTTTTGGGCAACAGTGTTTTCTCTTACTGTTTGAGAGGGAATGGGGCTGCCCGTGGCACCATTTAAGTCAAACGATACAGTATACATAATGGGCATTACGGGCGTAAACTGTGCAGAATACCCCATTAATTTTCTGCTTAGTATAAGCTGAGGATCATTTTCATATAAAGTTACTTCTGCATTTTCCGACCCAAAAGAGAGATTGGCTACTTGGTTTGCTACCATGGGGTTGCCTGTGGTACTGATTAATTTATCTAAATGCAGATACAATGCATTGGGGTCGTCCCCTTCTATATCGCTTCCAAAGGTAAACTTCTCTGCATTTTCCGCATTTAGGGGGATTTCGAAAGTATTACCCCCGGAGGCAATAGTAATTTTATAGCCTTTTCCAATGTTATCGGCAGAAGAAACAGGAAGATCAAAACCCAGTTTTAATACTCCATCTACAGCTACCGTTCCATTGGGCAGCGGCTCTTGCATCTCTACATACAGACCTCTTTGCGGATAGTAAAGCGCCTTGTTTTGGGGGTCCACACCGCTTTGAATGCTTACCGGAATAGTATAGTCGTATTCTGGATAAGTACCAAAACTGGCTGCCGGCACATTGTAGGTAAAGGTTGGGGCTGCATTATCATCAATATACAATTTGGCAAACAGGTTTTCGCCATATTGGTTTTTTGCCTGCGTGATTAACGAACCATATGAACCCGTAAGGTTAACAGTAAAGGGTACATAAGAGAGAGTATCCAGCCCATTGTTCTTTACCAGATAGTTACCGCCCACCAAAACAGGATTACCGCTAGAACTACCAAAAAACAGGCGATCGGCTGCATCCACTTCAGCATACACGTTTGCATTTATTGTAGCGGTGCCATATACAATAGCGCGATAATTTTTTAGACGTATTTCTGTTTGATTGCCAATATCTGTAGTGGGCAATACCTCATAAGCACCTGTTTGCTCGTTTAGCGTAGCACCTATTAAAATTTTATTAAGAGTCCCATATCTCGAACCCCCAATTGCAATATCAACCGTATAATATTCGATAATACTGTATGGTGTATCCATAGACAGGTCAATTTTGGCGCCTTTTTCTACTACAAGCTCTTTCATTGGCTTGCTGCTAACATTTCCGTAATTGCCAATTGCCACAACTACGTATGTTACTGAGTGGACAGTGATGTTGGCAGTATTTCTTACCAACATTCTTTCAGTTGTAATGGTAGAATATGTACGACCTACAACACATCCCACAGAGCCAGTGGTAATGTCAACATCAATTTTCCCGCCAATATCTAAATACTTTGCATCGCCGCCTATAATCTGCCCAGTAGAACCTGTCCAATAATTTGTTATAGAAATTTGGCTTCCCGGTTCTGTGGTGAATTTTTCACTTATTTTGTCTGTAAATAAACCAGAATTGGGGAAGTACCTAATCCCTAATGTTACTCCATATTGATCCGATCTATATCGATCAATTAAAACATTGGAAGTACTTCTAACAACCATCTCATTTATATAAGAACTGTTTCCCCCCACTAAAGCATAGGGGCTGTAGGTAGCCGAAGCGTGTCCGGTCATTTTTACCGTTCCTACTATCTCAAAGCGCCCAATAGCAGCCAAATTGGAGGCACCAATAAATGTGCCTATCTGGGCATTAGCAAAAGTTATATCAACATTTCCCACAGTATAATTTTTAATTTCTGCTTCCAGTTGGCTGCCCATAAATACAGGCGATACATAACCGCCGCTATGGCTTTGGTTGTATCCGGTAACAACGATATCATTTACAAACATATTTTGCACAACAGTTCCACTGTCACTTACAACAATTCCCAGTCTCCTGTTGTGCTTATTAGCCCCGCTGGGTACCAAGTAGTTTACAATTGCGTTTAATGTTATTATTTGGCCATTGCCATCAATAGAAATGCTGTTTACACTTGTATTGATGTAAATTGGCAAAATGTTTTGTATGCCCGGCTTATTGGTAATGGTTCCAAATGTATTTAAAGTGCCTGCTTCGGGCAAAATTTCTACGCCGGAATATTCACCCAGTAAAATATTGTATTCGCCGGTTTCATCTGTGCTGGTATCGGTAATTTGGGCAAAAATTTTGGTAGCAGAGCTGCCCTCTAAAACCAAAGTACCAGAATATATCCCTGCATCTTTTAAATCTTTAAGATCTAATACACGCCGCAAATCGGCCGCAGGTGCCCCAAGGCAAGCACTAACATCCACTTCTTGCGATATAGAAAAGGTTGCTGCAAAGGCTTGCCCCAGCTCTTCTTCCTCTTCTTGCGGTAAAGACGAAGCATCCGGCACGGATTGTACTTCGCTTTGAGGTACCACCTCTTCTTCTGGCACATCACTTTCTACCAAAGAAGAACTTGAAACCTCCGACATGCTTATGCTATTGCTCTCTGCAGTTTCTTGGGCAGAAAAAGCAGTTGCAGCTATAGAAACAATGCTTACAAATACTAAAACCAACACCAGAATTTTTGAGATACGTTTTTTCCCTGTTTTCCTCACGTTACACTCCTTAAAACAAAAATTGAACAAAGTACCCTGGAAAAGCAAATTTACTGATACAACTTGACCTTACTGCAAAAACAACCCATTCAACACAATTTGCAAATCCAGTAGTATTTCCACGACTGTATAAAATAATATTTTAAAACAATATTTCTATGTCTTTAAAACCCGTAAACGGTAATATTTTTTCGTGAACGACATCCTTTTTTTGCTTTTATATACATATTCAGTATATTTTTAAATTTCAAATATTAAAAAATAGTAACCTGATTGTTGGCTGCAAAATTCCTATGATATAATATTATTTATAAAATGTTTGATGCGTTTATCCCCTATTGAAAAGAGTTATTTTATGAAAATAAAAACCTTTACGCCCTATTTGCTAAAAGCTTTTAAAATAGCTGGCGGGGCCTTAATTTCCATAGCAATTGCTTCTTTTTTTAAACTGGACAACTATCTTTCGGCCGGCATTGTTACGGTACTTACCCTGCAAGAAACAAAAAAAGAAACCTTTTTATTGGCTGCCAAGCGTTTGCTTGCCTTTATAGTTACCATTTGCTTTGCATACATATGTTTTACTGTAATGGGCTTTTCTGTTATTTCATTTGCGGTTTATCTTTTTGTTTTTTCTTTATTTTGCCTATTTTTAAAAATGCCGCAAAATATTGCTGTTTGCGCTGTGTTGGCCGGCCACTTTTTATTGGCAGAATCTGTTGCGCTTTCCTTAATTATCAACCAGTTTTTTATTATGGTCATTGGCGTTGGCATTGCCATTTTGCTAAACTTATTTATTTCCAGCCGTATTAATAAGGTGATTGAACGCCAGGATGCAATTGACGGGTTCTTTCGGCAAAACCTAATTTGGCTGGCAGATGTTTTAGATTCCAGCGCTGATGTTGTCTCGCCGCCCCTTTCCTTATCTTTGCAAGAAAAGTCTTTTGACAAAGCCCTGCCACAGGCACGAATGTTATCTGATAATTCTTTGCTGTCTAACCAAACTTATTATTTACAGTATTTTACCCTGCGCAAAACCCAATTTGATATTTTTAAAAGCATTCTTCTCTACCTTCCCCAAATCGATTTTTCGGCGCCAGAATCTAAAATACTGGCAGATTTTGTGCGGAGCATTGCCTCGCAATTTCACGAGTGCAACGATGCCACCGCGCTGCTGGAAGAAGATGCAAGCTTGCGCCAGATATTTAGAGACCGCGAGCTGCCTAAAACCCGTGCCGAATTTGAAACACGCGCCGTTTTGTTTAGGCTGCTAAGTGATATAAAGTCTTTTTTATTATTAAAGAAAAGCTTTGTAGATTCTTTAAGCGAAGAGCAGTTGCTTCAGTTTGCCAACCATTGCAAACTGCCCGTAAGCAGATTGGAGAATTAATTGGCTTTGCTGTAAGTAAACCGCATTTAAGATACAATTTGTATTTTAAATGCGGTTTTATACTGTAATGTTCTGTTTTTTTATCTCAACTTGCCTCTCTCTTACATTATATATAAAGGGAGTAGTAAAGCTGTATGCCCGCAAATAAAAACCTTGCAAAGTAACCTAAACATAAACGCTTTAACACCTCGGGCAGCATCGTCTATTCATCCTTTAATTTATCTGCTTTTTTTATTTACCCGTTTGTTCTTGACAAGCGGGTACTTTTCGGGGTATTATAGGCAAGTACTTCATCACTCTACCGCTTTACTTAAATAAATTAAACGTGTGAGGAAAATCGGGATATGAAAAAGAAACTTTTGTCTTTGTTTATGTTTTTGGTTATAATATTAGGGCTTTCTGCCTGCGGCAATAAAACCGACGCGACAGACTGGGCTTATATTGAAAAAAAGGGCGAATTGATAATTGGTATTACCTATTTTGAGCCCATGAACTATTTGGACGCACAGGGCAACCTTACCGGTTTCGAAACCGAGTTTGCCCAAGCTGTATGTGAAATTTTGGGCGTAACACCCAAATTTCAGGAAATAAGCTGGAGCGCCAAAGAAACCGAGTTGAATGCCAAAAATATAGACTGCATTTGGAACGGTATGACCATAGACGCAGAGCGTGAGAAGAATATGTCTATCTCGCAGCCGTATATGCAAAACAAGCAGGTATTGGTGGTAAAAAGCGATAATGCATCCGCCCTTTCTTCCTCGGTAGATGGTTTAAACATTGTAGCCGAGGCTGGTTCTGCCGGTGAAACCGCAGCACAAAACGAAGACTTTTTTGCAAATGCCAACTATGTGGCTGTAGATACCCAGGCAAAAGCTTTAATGGAAGTAGCCGCCGGTACTGCCGATGGCTGTGTAATAGATTACGTAACCTCTATTGGCATGATTGGCGCAGGCACCGATTACAGCGACCTTGTTGCACTGGAAGACCGCGCTTTTGGTGAAGAACAGTACGGCATTGCCATGCGTAAGGCCGATACCGAACTTACCCAAAAGGTAAACGACGCTATTAACCAGTTGATTGAAAACGGCACCCTGGAAGAAATTGCCGAAAAATACAAACTAACCGAATTGCTGATTGTTGGCTAAAAAATAAATAGCAGGTAACTTTATGACGTTTTGGGACATAACCGCACAGCTTTTGGGCGGTTTTAAAGAAACACTTATTATCTTTTTTTGCACCTTGGCCATGAGTATCCCTCTTGGCCGTGTTGTTGCGTTTGGCTCAATATCTAAATTTTTGCCGCTTAGGTGGCTTACACGTACCTTTGTGTGGATTATACGCGGCACGCCCCTAATGCTACAGCTTTTTATTGTTTTTTACCTGCCCGGGCTGGTATTTGATATACCTATGAAAAGCCGCATGACAGCCACCCTGGTTGCCTTTGTTATTAACTACAGCGCTTATTTTTCCGAAATATACCGCGGCGGCATCGAATCTATCTCGCACGGGCAGTACGAGGCCGGGTATGTGCTGGGCATGACTCGCTCGCAGATATTTTTTAAGGTAATACTGTTACAGGTTGTTAAGCGCATTATGCCCCCAATATCCAACGAGGTAATTACACTGGTAAAAGACACCTCCTTGGCGCGTGTAATTGCGGTGGCCGAAATTATAATGGTGGCAGACCGTTTTGCCGCCAAGGGGCTTATTTGGCCGCTGTTTTACACCGGCCTGTTTTACCTGTTGTTTTCTGGCATTTTAACCTTGCTTTTTATGTTTATAGAAAAAAAGCTAAGCTATTACAGGGGGTAAGTCAATGTTTTTGGAAGTGCAAAACATCCGCAAAAATTTTGGCCAAACCCCTGTGTTAAAAGACATCAGTTTTTCTATGCAGCAGGGGCAGGTTCTTTCTATTATAGGTTCTTCCGGCAGTGGCAAAACCACCCTGCTGCGTTGCCTTAATTTTTTAGAAACGCCCGATTCCGGAACTATTTCTGTAAACGGAAATCTTTTATACAATAGCGCCGAGGCTTCGGCAGTAAATGACGAACAATTGCGGCAAAAACGCCTGCATTTTGGGCTTGTTTTTCAGCAGTTTAATTTATTTCCGCAATACACTGCCCTGCGCAATATTACCCTTGCACCAGAGCTTTTAAACGCAGGCAATAAGCAAAAAAGCATTGAAAAAGCAGAGATAGAACAAAACGCTTTACAACTGCTTGCACGTGTGGGTTTAAGCGACAAGGCCGGTTTTTATCCCTATCAACTTTCGGGTGGGCAGCAGCAGCGTGTAGCCATTGCCCGTGCATTGGCACTAAAACCCGATATTTTATGCTTTGACGAACCCACCAGTGCATTAGACCCGGAGCTGACCGGCGAGGTTTTGCGGGTAATTAAAAGCCTTAAATCGGCCGAGAGCACCATGATAATTGTTACGCACGAGATGGAGTTTGCCGCACAGGTTTCGGATCATGTTATATTTATGGCAGATGGCGTAATTGAAGAAGAGGGCCCTCCGGATGAAGTAATACGCAACCCAAAAAGCAGCAAAACCCGTGCGTTTTTACAAAAAGCACCTCTTTAAAACAAATTTAAGGGTTAAAAAAACCATTTTGTTTACACATGCAAAATATCCCCGGCGCGGCCATTATAAAGCCGCACCGGGGATATTTTATATGTTGCTTTCAAACAGGTATTTTTGTTTTACAGCCCATCTAAAATATGCTACAGTTAAATAGATGTTTTTACTTAGAAGCAGCTGCGCTAACGCCTGCAATACGGCCAAATACCAATGCATCGGGCAGAGCATTGCCGCCTACACGGTTGCCTGCATGGATGCCGCCAGCAACCTCACCCGCGGCATATAAGCCCGGGATAACAACGCCGCTCTCATTCAGCACCTGGCAGTCGGTGTTAATTTCAAGGCCGCCCATGGTGTGGTGGATAGAGGGGGAACGCGGAGTGGCATAGAAGGGGCCCACATCAATGGGTTGGCCAATTTTAACTTTGTTAAAGTCTTCGTCTACACCGGTGGTGCAAAACTCATTGTAGCGTTCAATTTCGGCCACAAAGGTTGCAGGATCGCAGCCCATTTGCTCGGCCAGCTCTTCCAGTGTATCTGCTTTTAAAACACTTCCCTCTTCAATAAGGGTGTCAATGTCGTTACCCCAAGAGTTTTTACCGCCCGGCTGCGGATCACCGGCAGATGCCTGGTCGCAGATGATATAGAACAGAGCATCGGTTTGTTCCAACGCTGCTTTAGACAATACATCGCGGCTCTCGTATTCCGAAACAAAGCGTTTGCCCTCTTTGTTTACAAAAACCTGCTCTTCTGCACTGCCCCACAAGCCGCCGCCCAAAGAGCCGGTGCCGGGCTGAGAGCTGGGCATTAACTGGATGTAACCCATGCCAACCAGGTTGGCGCCTACTTCTTCGCCCATAACAATGCCGTCACCTGTAAGCAAAGCCGAGTTGGTGGTAGCCATTTCTTCGTTTAAAACACCCCAGTAGTTATCGTACTGCATAGCCATTGTGGGGTTTGCACCGTAGCCGCCGGTGGCCATAACCACGCCTTTGGTAGCGGTAAGGGTAACCTTTGTTCCGTCGGTTTGCTCGGCCTGTACGCCCACAACACGGTCACCTTCTACTATTAAGGCGGTACCTGCGGTGTTTAGCATAATATCAACGCCGTTTTCGGTACAAGCTTTTTCCAGCGGAGAAATAAAGCCATGGCCTACGCTGGTGCTAAGGCTGTGCATGCGGGGCCATAGGCCGCCCAGTACAGTGCCAATGCTGTCTTCAATTTTGGTGTCTTCATCGTGGCTTACCAGCCATTCAAGGCTTTCTAAAGAGTTGCCTGTAAGGGTAGAAACCAAATCGTAATTGCCATAAATTTCGGTTCCGTCCAGCCCTGTGCGCAGCCCGCCGATGTAGGTTTGGTAGGTGTGCAGCTCTACAGAGTCAAACAGCTTGCTGGTGTCTCCCGCAAGGTACTCTTTAATTTGACCCTGTAAGGTAATCAGGGTGTCGCGATATTCTTCATGAATGGTTGTTGGGTCAATTTTGGCAATTGCCTGCAGCTCGGTAATTTGAGAAGCTTCCATGGCTACGTTTGCCTGACGCTCGGGGTCAGCTGCATTGTAAGCGCCGCCTGCGCGCAGGGTATTGCCGCCAAGCGCTGCGCCTTTTTCGATTACAATAACGCTTGCTCCACTTTCGCTGGCGCTTACCGCCGCCGCAAGGCCTGCACCGCCGCCGCCAATTACTACAACATCGGCTGTTTTCCCAATGTCTTCGCCTGCGGTAGCTTTTACGCCGTCTTTGTTTTTCAGTGCTTCTACATCGCCGCCGGCCTGCTCTACGCAATCGGCCACAGCCTCCAGCACTGCATTGCTTGTAATGGTTGCACCGCTAATGGCATCTACCTTTAGGGTTTGGCCCTCTACAATTTGCTTAGGAAATCCCTCAAAAACAGGGGTTGCAATACCGTTGGTCTCGTTATTGTCGCCAATGGTAACCGACAATATTTCGGTCTCGCTAAACTCTACAGTAACAGGAACCATGCCGCCATTGCCCTGTTTTTCTGCCGTGTAAGTGCCCGCTTTATACAAAGCATCTCCCGAAGGTGCTTGGACGCAGGCTACTGCGCCAAATACCAATACACAAGCCAGCAGTACAGATAAAAACTTTTTCACACAACTCTTCCTTTCCAATAAATCGTTTTTTAAGAACGTTTTCTTGTACACCACTTTGTTTATTCTTTAACAATATAAATTATACGTTGCTTCCTGCGCTACAGTCAAACAACTTATATATGCCCTAGCACAACTTATGGTTTAAATACTCATTTTTACACTAAGGAGTTTTTGAATGGACACCCGAAAGCTGTACTATTTTGTAGAAATTTGTAAAAGAATGAGTTTTGCCGCCACCGCCGAAGCCCTGTATATAAGCCCACAGGCTCTTAGCAAGTCTATCCAAAAGTTAGAATCCGACTTGGGTATGCCTGTTTTTTACCGACACAAAAACAATCTTTCGCTCACAGAGTTTGGCAAAACACTGCATCTACATGCCCTGCCTTTGGTAGAAGATTTTGAAAAACTACGCCGTGATATGAAGATTTTGGGGCGGCAGAGCAAAAAAAATATTCGGTTTGCCTATATAGCGTCCTTGGCCTCGTATGTGTCTCCAAAGCTGCTTTTGTCTTATTGGGAAAAAGAACCCGATACACACCTGGATATTATAGAATTGCCCAATACCGAAATTGAGGCCGCGGTAGCAGATGGCCGGGTAGACTTTGCCATTGGCATTGGAGATGAAAACGAGGGTGGCGAGCTAATAACCGAAACACTTATACGGGACGAAGTTGCACTGGTACTTCGCCGGGACAATCCCCTGTACAAAAAAAAGCAGATTTCCCTTACAGACCTTGCGGGTCAAACGCTGATTTCGCTTTGCGATTTAAACGTTGCAGACCAGGCCCTGCGTAAAAAATGTTTAGATTTAGGCATTTGCCTAAGCTATATGCTTTCGTCCCCCAGTGTGGATTTAAACAAAAGGATAATGCACCAGATAGACTGCGTTTCTTTAAACGCGCGCTCTATTGTAGAATCTTACGAATTTACCAACCGGGTGGGCTATCGTCTTTTTCGTAAAAAGGACAAAATTGATTGGAACACCATATTAATCACCTCTGCCGAGCGCCCCATGGCACCGCCTGTACAAGATTTTATTAAACATTTTAAAAAGCAGCTTGGCTTGGTTTAATAGGCCATTACAGCCCTTTTTTGCTTAGCTGTTTTAGGCGATCTGCCATTTTCATACATCCATATACCCGCCTTATTTAGCAAGTATATACTTTATATTTGGGCGCACAAAAACCTCCGTACCCCATTTTACCGGGTGTGCAGAGGTTTTTATATGATAAATTTAGCTGCAAAAAGCACTAAGAAAATTTTACCTTATTTTTGCGGGTCAATCAGTATTTTTATATAATCATCTGGATGGTCGTGCAGGTTTTGCAGCGCCTGCAAGACGCCTTCCAGCCCAACTTCCTCGCTTATCAATTCAGAAGCCTGCATACCGCCTTGCCCCAGTAAATCCACCACTTCTCCAAATTCTTTATGCGTATAGTTAAAAGAGCCGATAACCGCACGGGCAGAGCACACAATGTCCTGCATATTAATGGTCATTTCTTTTTGAGACATGCCCACCCACATGGCGGTGCCGCCTACTTTAAGAGCCTTAATAGATTGGTTGGCAGTGGCCTCTACCCCCACGGCCTCAAAGCTAATATCCATCATCAGCCCATCGGTTAGTTTTTCTATCTTTTCTAAATAATTTTCTGTTTTGGGGTTGATGGTTTCGTTAGCGCCCATATGTTTTGCATTTTCTAACCTTTTATCGCTTAAATCGCACATTACAATCATTTTAGGTTTTTGCAGCAGCACCATTTGTAAAATACACAGGCCAATGGCGCCGGCGCCAATAATCAATACTGTTTTACCGCCTAAATCCCCCGCTTTTTTCACGCTGCCATACGCAACCGCATACGGCTCGGTAAGCGCAGCAACGCTGCCGCCTACCCCTTGCGGCACCCGGTACAAAAGTTTTTCGGGTACTGCAATATATTCTGCCATAGCGCCATCTACCGTAAGCACCCCAAAAAAGCGTTTGTTTAAGCACATATTGGTAAGACCCTGTTTACAGTTTACGCAGGTACCGCAAAAATGGATGGGCTGCACCACAACCTTATCGCCCACTGCAAATTTTTTAGTATCGGGCCTTGTTTCGGCCACGATTGCCGAAAATTCGTGCCCCAATGTCATGGGCGGTATTCTGCGGCCTGTAAGGCCCAAATACCCATGCACGTCGCTGCCGCATATGCCGCAGCGGTCTACTTTTAGCAATACCTCGCCCTCATTGGGCTGCGGGATAGGCATCTCTTGCACTTTTACAACACCCGGTTCTAAATATCTAAGCGCTCTCATTGTTCCGTTCATCTCTGTACTCTCCTCTTTCAGTAAAACAGCGGAAAGCCCTGTGAACCTCTTCACAATGCTTTCCGCCGTTTGCGTTTATTCGCTGCGCACGTCTGTTTCGGCCAGGTACTCGTAATATTGCACCAATGCACTGTGGTCTAGCGTATCTTTTCCATTTGCTTTTAGCCACTGCATCATTTCCATAACGGATGTAGAGAGCGGAAGCGGTGCCCCTACCTCGTGGCCGGTATCAATTACATTGCCCAAATCTTTAATGTGCAGGTTGATGCGAAAACCGGGTGCAAAATTACCCGAAAGCATCATGGGTGCCTTTGCGTCCATAACGGTGCTGCCCGCAAGCCCGCCGCGTATGGCTTTATAAATGGCCTCGGGGGACACGCCTGCTTTTTTGCCCAATACCAACGCTTCGCTGAGACCCGCAATGTTAATGGCAACCACTATTTGGTTGGCAAGCTTTGTGGTATTGCCCGCACCAATGTCTCCGCAAAGGGTAACCGAGCCACCCATCACCTTTAAAATATCCTGCACTTTATCAAAAATTGCCTGCTCGCCACCCACCATAATAGACAGGGTGCCGTCTACAGCTTTGGGCTCCCCGCCAGATACGGGCGCATCCAGCATTTTTACACCCTTTTGGGCGCACTCTTTTTCTATTTTTTGCGATGCAATGGGTGCAATAGAGCTCATATCCACCAAAATAGTGCCGGGCTTTGCGCCCTCCAGCACACCATTTTCTCCGCATACAGCCTGCATTACATGGGGCGAGTTTGGCAGCATTGTAATAACCAAATCGCTTGTTTCGGCTACCTCTTTACAAGTGGCCGCCGCCGTGGCACCCGCCGCTTTCAGCTCTTGTACAGAGGCATCCACAATATCATAAACCGTTAACGAATAGCCTGCTTTCAGCAAGTTTTTCGCCATTGGCTTGCCCATAATTCCAAGGCCGATAAATCCTATTTTTTGCATATTTAAGTCCTTTCTTTCGCCAGGTGACCGCTTTAGCTTACGCCTAGGTATGTTTTTTTAATTTCTTCGTTGTTCATCATTTCTGCTGCGTTGCCCTGCATTACAATATTGCCGGTTTCCAGCACATACACCCTATCTGCAATTTGCATGGCCGCATTAGAGTTTTGCTCTACCAGCATAACGGTAATTCCGTCTTGGTTAATACGCTTAATGGTGCTAAAAATATCTTTAATAACCAATGGCGCCAGCCCCATAGAGGGCTCGTCCATTAATAACAGCTTTGGTTTAGACATCAACGCCCTTGCCACCGCCACCATCTGCTGCTCGCCGCCAGAGAGGGTGCCCGCATTTTGCTTCTCGCGCTCTTTAAGGCGCGGAAAAAGGCTAAGGCAATATTCCAGCGTGTCCTGTATTTCTTTTTTGTCTTTGCGCAGGTAAGCGCCCATCATCAGGTTTTCCATTACTGTAAGTTGCGGAAACACCATGCGCCCCTCCAGCACCTGCACCAGGCCAACGGCCGGTATTTTGTAGGGCTCCAGCTTATCTATACGTCTGCCGCAAAAGGTAATGCTGCCGCCGTATACTGGCCCCAAAAGGCCCGATATGGCACGCATAATAGTGGTTTTGCCCGCACCGTTAGAGCCAATCATAGCAACAATTTCGCCCTCATCCACTTCCATCGAAATGCCTTTTACCGCCTTAATTTCGCCATAGCGAAACTCTAGGTCTTCTACCTTTAGCATTGGTTCCTGCGCCACTATTCCTCACCTCCCAAATAAGCCGTAATTACTTCGGGATCTTTTTGAATTTCGCCCGGGCATCCGCACGCAATTTTTTTGCCATAGTTCAGCACGCAAATTTCTTCGGTAAGGCCCATTACAAACTTCATATCATGCTCTACCACCAGTATAGTAATGCCCTTGTCCCTTATTTTTTTTACCAGTTCCATAAGTGCCATTTTTTCGCTGGGGTTCATGCCTGCCGCGGGTTCGTCCAGCAATAACAGGCAGGGGTCTCCCGCCAGAGCGCGCGCAATCTCCAAAAGGCGCTGCTCTCCATACGCAAGGTTGCGGGCTTCTTCATCTCTGCGGTGTAATATGCCTACAAAATCCATAATTTCTTCGGCTTTTTGGCGCAGCTCTCTCTCTTCTTTGCGCTGCCCCGGCAGCCGGAACATAGAGCTCCACAAATTAGAGCGCATATGGCTGTGTGCGCCCACCAGCACGTTATCTATAGCTGTCATCTCTTTAAACAGGTTGATATTTTGGTAGGTTCGCGCCACACCGCGCTTGTTTATTTCAAACATGGGGTGGCTGTCAATCCTGTCTCCGTTTAGGGTAATGGTGCCGGAGGTTGGCTTTAAGGTGCCGCTTATCATGTTAAAGCAGGTAGTTTTACCCGCACCGTTGGGGCCAATCAGCCCAAAAATCATACCCTTTTTAATTTCAAAAGAAAGGCTGTCTACCGCTGTAAGCCCACCAAACCGAATGGTTAAGTCTTGTACTTTAAGCATTGGTTTTCCTCCTTGACTTACCCACTAAGGCCACCAATTTGCGGAACAATCCGTAAATCCCCTTGGGCAAAAACATGATGGAAACAAGCAAAAACGCGCCGTAAATAAGCATTTGGTAGTTTTTGGCTCCCTGCAAAGCTTCCTGCACAATGGTGATGGTAAACGCCCCCAAAATTGGCCCAAGCAGGTTGCCGTTGCCCCCAAATACCAACATGGTAAGAAACAGCACCGATTGTGCGTATACAAAACTTTCGGGGCTAATAAACCCTATAAAGTGTACATACAGCGCACCCGCAAGCCCGGTATAAAAAGCCGAAATGGCAAACGCAACAATTTTATACCGCCGCACATTTACGCCGCACCCATTAGCAGCCAGCTGATTTTCTCGTATGGCAATAAACCCACGCCCTGTACGGGAGCGAATGATGTTGTTTTTAATAACCAGCAGCAGTATAACCACCGCCAAAACAAAAAAGTAAAACTTGATATTGGTATCAAACGCAAAGCCAAAAATACTAATGGGCTCTACCCCTGTAATACCAAGGTGAGCGTTTGTTACCTGCGGAAAACTGGAGATAAACAAATATACCAGCTGCCCAAATGCAATAGTAAGCAGCGCCAAAAAGTGGTACACAAGCTTGGCTGCTGGCAGGGCCAGCACTATGCCAAACAGGGCCGCTATAAAGGCCGCTATAAAAATGCTTAACAACGGCGGTATGCTAAACCCCAGCCATTGAGAAATACCAAAACTTTTATGGCTTAACAGTACCGATGCATACGCACCGATGGCATAAAAGCCCGCATGCCCCAAAGACATTTGCCCAGTATAACCAAACAAAATATCCAGCCCCGAGGTAGCCACCACATAAATGCCCATTATGCACAGCAAAAACAAAAAGTAGTTGCTGTCTCCCAATACAAGCGAAACAGGCACCCCTATTAAAACAACGGCTACAATGGGCCATTTAAGCCATTTGCCTATACCCTTGCTGGGCTTTCCTTTTTCCAAAGTATTCATCTGCATATTACCACTCTTTCTTTTTGATTATGCGTCGTAAACCTTGGCATTAAAAATCCCGGTGGGTTTTACCAGCATCATAAATATAAGCAAGAAGAATACAACAAAATCTTTATAAATAGAACCAAGGTATGCAGCCACAAAGGTCTCTATTAAACCTATTAATACGCCGCCTACTACTGCGCCGTACATATTGCCGTACCCACCTACCACTGCGGCCGAAAAGCTTTTCATGCCCAGCATACTGCCCAGGTTGATAGAAACACTGAGTGCAGGTGCAACAATAATGCCGCCCAGCCCTGCCAGAGCCGCCGCAATGCCGTATGTTACACTTATGGTTTTCCACACATTAATGCCCATTACGTTGGCTGCCATTTTGTTTTGTGCCGATGCCCGCATGGCTGTGCCAAATTTGGTTTTGTTCATAAACAAATGCAGTGCCACCATGGCTACCAACGCTACGCTAATAGAAAGCAAACTTTCTGGCCGGATAGAAGCCGTGCCGATAGCAATGGCCGGTATATTGGGAAAAATAGCCGGAAACGCATGCTGGCGGCTGTCCCATATCAACATAGCCAGGTTTTGCAAAATAATAGACAAAGCAATGGTAGACAATACTATGTATATATTTTTTGCTTTTTTCTTTACCAGTGTTCTTATAAAGGTACGCTCCATAAGCATGCCTATTGCAAACATTACAATGGCCGCACACAACAGCGCTGCCGGAAACGGAAATTTAAGAAAATCAAAAAAAGTAAGCCCCATAAAAGCGCCAAACATCAAAAGATCCGGCTGCGTAAAGTTCATGTAGCCAGATGCCTGATAAATAAGGCTGTAACCAAGGGCCAGCATTCCGTATGTGCACCCCAGCACCAAGCCGCCAACCAAAACAGGTACAAACATACACCCACAACCTCTCTGCTAAAGTTTTGTTACACAGGCAGCATTTGCCCGCTTGTTTTGTAGTAAATGGAAGCGTCTTTTCCTGTTACGGAGCAGACGCTTCCTTTTACTGTTTGCCGCTTTTACTTACTGTGCGCGGCCGTTGTACTTGTTTAAGGTTTGTATTTGTCTGCGGGGTTGTTCTCGATATAATCGGTAAACAACTTGTTTTTGCCCTCATCTGTAATAAATATCTGCATAGAGGTAAGACCTTCGCCATTGTCAAACGCGGTATAGTCGGCGGTACCTGCCAGCAGTTCTAATGCGCTTTGATTTTTAATTGCATCGCGGATGGCTGTGCCGTCAAGAGATCCGTTTGCATCGCTCAGGCCCGCTTCAATTACGGTCATTGCATCATAGGTGCGGTACGCAACGTCCGATACAGGCATACTGCCATATTCGGCCACAAAAGCCTCTAAAAATGCTTTTTCTTTATCAGAGTTTGCTTCTTCTACAGAATCGGGAATGCAGTGCGGTGCAAAAAACACAATGCCATCTGCATCACTGCTGGCAATCTTGCGAATGTCGGGCAAAGACATGGTTTCGGGCCCGTAAACATATCCTTTGTAACCTAGGCCACGCAGCTGCATCATCATGGGGCCTACATGCTCACCCTGTGCAAACAACATAATGCCATCGGGATTGGTAGCCAATATTTTAGAAAATTGGCCCGTCCAGTCGGTATCGTTGGGCTGAAAAACCTCTTCGGTGGTTACTTCAATATTGCCGCGTTTGGCAATTTCATCTAATACCAAGGTAGAGGCACTGCGGCTTCCCTCATCCTGGTACACCAATACGCCAAGGCGCGTGGTGCCTACTTCTTCCATTGCATCTACCAAGGGACCTGCGCCGTTTGTAGAGTTTGCCACCGAGCGGAACAGATATGTCCAACCTTGTTGCAGCCACACAGGGCCAACACCGGTACCAACCAGCGGAATTTGTGCTTTTTCAATGCGGTCTCCCACGGCCTGTACATTGGCACTTAGCTGAGAGCCCAAAATTACATTTACCTTGTCTTCATCCAAAAGGCGGGTAACTGCTTTTACAGCGCCTTCGGGTGTGCCTTTATCGTCATAAGCAATAAACTCAATTTGCTTGCCGTCAATACCGCCGGCCTCGTTAATCTGTGTAACACGCAAACGCGCGCCTTTTTCGGCCTCTTGCCCGCTTAAAGAAATCGCGCCAGTTAGGGGTCCAAAGTGCCCTACCTTAATTACCTCGCCGCCTGCGCCGCCTGATGCATTGTTGCCACTGCCAGAACCACTGGACCCACAAGCTACCGTAGTAAGCAGCATGACTGCCATAAGACAGATGGCAAACACTTTTTTAAACATTTTGCTGTTTTTCATTCTTCTCCTCCTAAATTTACGGTTTGTTTTTACATGTGCGTTGTTTGCTCTTGCGTTGTTTTCTTTACTTCAAAATGTAAGTTGTATATTGTAATACAACATTCAAACCACTCCCGGTTTTGTTTAAATGTTGTCTACAGCAAATAAACATCGGTCTTATTCAATTTTCCAGCTTCGCAACCGCCTCAAAATGGGCTGGTCACTTATGTGTTTTGAATATTTATGTATAACGTTAATCTTAACTGAATTGTCTCCATTATATAGATTGATATTGGGTGCGTCAATATACAAATTGATGTTTTTTATATATTTTTTTCATTAAAAGTGATAATTTTATATATTTTTTTGTTTTTTGGCTTGACATTTATAATTTCGCCAAGCATACTTTCAAGTAATAAATGTAAGTTGTATTACAAATTGAGATGTGTTTATTCGCTATTTATTTTAACGATATACTTTATCCTTATAAAATCATGCTGTATGGCAGAGAAACGAGGAATACAAATGGATAAGCAAAAGGTTAGCATTGCCGATTTAAACGATTTGGCCCGTAAAATGCGCCACCATATAGTAGATATGGTAAGCTGCAAAAAAGGCAAGGTAGGGCACTTGGGTGGATCTTGCTCGGCCGCAGACATAGTGGCTGCATTGTTTTTTTACAAAATGAACTTTAGCAAAACCCAGTTGCAAGACCCTGCCCGAGATCGCTTTTTGTTAAGCAAAGGCCACGTTGCACTGGTACAGTACGCCGCATTGGCCGAACTGGGCGTTTTAGATGTAGAAGAACTATGCCATGTAAAAGAAATTGACAGCCGCCTGCAAGGCCACCCCGATAAAAACAAAACCCCCGGTATAGAGGCCAACACAGGCTCTTTAGGGCAGGGGCTTTCTTTAGGGCTTGGGCTGGCACTGGCTGCCCGGTTGGATAACCTATCTTATAAATCGTATGTACTAATGGGTGATGGTGAGCAGGCCGAGGGACAAATATGGGAAGCCGCCACCGCCGCAGCCGCTTATAAAGCATTCAATTTGGTTGGCATACTAGACCATAACCGCATACAAGCCATGGGCACCACCGACTCGCGCTTTCCTTTGGGAGATTTAAAAAAGAAGTGGGAAGCTTTTGGCTGGGAGGTTATTAAGATAGACGGCCATGATATGCAGCAAATTTGCGATGCATTAGATAAAGCAGACCAAATTACCCAAAAGCCCGTGTTGATATACGCAAACACAGTAAAGGGCAAGGGCGTTGATTTTGCCGAAAATACTCATAAATACCACAACGGCGCCCTTACCCCCGAGCTGTTTGACGAAGCCCACCGCTGCATTGATAAAAATGCACAACACTAAAAGTTACAGCTTTGGCATAACCAAACGCTGTTTTACAGAAGGGATGAAAACCACATGGCCGAATTAATGAGTTTGCGCAAAGCCTACGGCGATACACTGGTAGAGCTTGGCAAAACCGATAAAGATATTGTTGTATTAGAGGCTGACCTTGGTATGTCTACAATGGGGCAGTTGTTTCAAGAGCCCTACCCCACCCGCTTTTTTGAGATGGGCATTTCCGAAGCCAACATGGCCTCGGTAGCCGCAGGGCTGGCACTTACAGGCAAAAAGGCATTTATGGCATCTTTTGCTGTATTTTCTACCGGGCGCTGCTACGACCAAATTCGCACAAGTATTTGTCTGCCCAATGTTAATGTAAAAATATGCGGTTCCAGTGCCGGATTCTCCGACTTCGGCGATGGGTCTACCCATCAGTCTATAGAGGACATTGCCACCATGCGCGCACTGCCAAATATGCAGGTATTTTCACCGGTAGACGCACACCAGGTAGAATCTATTGTGCGATATATGGCAAAAACCACAGGGCCTATGTACATACGCATTAACCGCAATGATTTACCCGTATTGACACAAAAAAATAAAGATTTTATTCCCGGAAAAGTTTATACTGTAAGGGATGGGCGGGATGCCGTTGTTTTTGCCAGCGGCGTAATGGTAAGCCTTGCACTAGAAGCTGCCGCCATTTTAGAAGAAGAATCCATTAGCCTGCGGGTGGTAAATGTGCCCACTATTAAACCGCTGGATGCTGAGGAAGTTGCCGGCATTGCCGCCGACGTAAAAGGCGTAATTACAGCCGAGGAACACTCGGTAATTGGGGGACTTGGCAGCGCAATTAGCGAAGCGCTGGCGCCCCGCATTGCCAAAAAAGTATTTTATGTTGGCGTAGAGGATACCTTTGGTACTTCGGCCCAAAATTACGAAGTTTTGTTACAGCACTATAATCTCACCCCACAGCACATTGCAGAAAAAGTTCGCCTTTCTATTAAAGGTTAATTTAAAAATCACCAGTATATAATAGAGGAGAATATGTATGCGAATAGGCTGTTGCACCAACATGATTGCCGAAGATGCCGCGGGCATCGGCACCAACGCTTTTGACCTTTTGGCACAAAGCGGGTACGATTATCTTGAGCTGCCCCTTGCGCAAATTATGGCGTTAACTGAGGCCGAGTTTGACGAGTTGCTGCAAAAAATAAAAAGCAGCGGTCTCCCCTGCGAGACCTGCAATAACTTTTTTCCAGCTCACATCCGCATCACAGGCCCCAGCGCAAAGCCAGAAGCGATTAGAACCTACGTAAAATCGGCACTTATACGGGCTAAAAAACTAGGCGCAAAGCGCATTGTCTTTGGCAGCTCGGGTGCAAAAAACGTGCCCGAAGGGTTCTCGATGGAAGAGGCTTGGCAGCAAATTATACAATGCCTACAAATTGTAGATGAAGAACTGGCCGGCAGTGATATATTAATTGTGATAGAGCCCCTAAATCGGCTAGAGAGCAATATTGTATGCCTTGCCAAAGAGGGCCTGGCCCTTGCCGAAGAAGTCTCCCTCCCCCATATTCGCCTGCTGATTGATTATTACCATTTGCAAATGGAGCAGGAACCTTTGGATATTGTGGGCAAAACCAAACCATTTTTACAGCATATTCATATTGCCAACCCCACGGGGCGGGTGTATCCCACAACCAGTGATGGGGTGGATTACACACATTTTTTAAAGGCATTAAAAAGCAGCGGATATAACCAGCGGGTAAGCGTGGAAGCTTATAGCCAGGATATTGCACGGGACATTCCACTTGCCCTTGCAGCAATGCGGCAGGCGGATACCGAAAGCGATAAATTATAAACCGGCAGGTGATTGTGATGCCCATTCAGCAAATCCCAAAAAACAACATATCCGATACAGTTTTGGAACAGTTTAAAAAAGCAATTTCCAGCGGAGAATGGATGCCCGGCAGCAAAATCCCGTCCGAAAACGAGCTGGCAGCCCGTATGGGTGTAAGCCGAATTTCTGTGCGCAGCGCCCTGCAAAAACTCTCTATTCTTGGCGTTGTAGAAAGCCGCCAGGGAGAGGGCACCTATGTATGCGAGTTAAACAGTGGCCTGGTCTTAAACTCTTTGGTGCCGGTAATGCTGCTGCGAAACCACGATATGCAGCATGTGTTGGAGTTTAGAAAACTGCTGGAATGCGGTGGTGCAGCACTTGCCGCCCAGCGTGCAGACAGCGAGGATGTTGCGCGTTTGGAAGAAAATTACGCCACCCTTACCAAACTGCAGCACGATTCTCCCGACCGCATTACGGTAGACTGGGAATTTCACTTTTTAATTGCGCAGGCCACAAAAAACCCCATGATTACTCAGGTTTTTCTTGTAATTAAGGATGTGCTGATTGAATCTATGCGAGAAATTGCAAAGCTGATGACAGAAAACAACGCCCTGCGTTACCACCGCGATATTATTGAGGCTATTAAATTTCATACCCCTGTTTTGGCACAAAGATTAATGGAAGAACACCTGCAAGAGACCCTTACCTTTGTTACCAAAGCAAAAGACCAAACCACTTAAAGCCATATTGCCAAATTAAAACCCGCAGGCCAGCCGATGGTATACACGGCCCCTGTGGGTTTTTATTTTTATCAATGCATGCTTTGTTTACCCGGTCATTGCACATGTCTTGTTTTTGCAGTATGACGTACCAAACCTGTTTGGGTGTCGGTTTTATATATTTGCATACGCAGCTAAAAACTGTATTCGTTTTAAGTTGATTTAATATAAGGTTTATCGTTTGCTTTTTTGTCACGAAAGCGATAAACTAAAAGTATCTATACTTGTGTAACAAGCATAAGTTGAAAAAGAAATGTGGGACTTTTATGTCGAACGTAAACCGTGTAACCCTGCGCTCTGTTGCCGAAAAGGCGGGCGTTTCTATTATGAGCGTCTCAAAGGCATTAAACAACAAAGGGGGCGTTTCTAAAGAAACCGCCGCCCATATAAAAGCCATTGCCAAAGAGATGAACTATAAACCCAACCTGCTTGCCAAAAGCCTGCGGCTGGACGAAACCAAAACATTTGGCGTTATCGTGTCCGACAGTAGTGAAATTGTTGCCTCTAAGGTTCTGCGCGGTATTGCCGATGCCTCTGAAAGCCAGGGCTACAACATTATTATGGCCAATACCGACTATGACAAAAACAGAGAGCGACTATCGATAGAGGTACTTGCCAGCAAAGGGATAGACGGTTTGCTGATTGTTGCTTCTACCCTTACTTCTGCCGAAGATACAAAATGGCTTTCTTCTTTGGGGCTGCCCACTGTGCATTTAATGCGTGCAAGCGAAGACGGAAGCATCGACTCTGTAACAAACGATAATTTTCAGGGTTCTTATACGCTTACAAGCCACCTGCTGCAAAAAGGATGCAAGCATTTTCATGTGCTTACGCAAAAATCTGTTTCGGGCACACTTCGTCTTCGGGGTATACGTTCTGCTCTGGCTGATGAGGGTTATTTGCTGGACAACGCCTCCATTACATACTGCACACCCCTTATAGATGACGGGCACGAAAAAACAAAGCAACTTTTGCAAAGCAAAACCAAATTTGATGCCCTGATTTGTGGATGCGACTTAATTGCCATTGGCGCCACCAACGCAATAGAGGAAGCCGGGCTTAATGTACCGCACGATATTTGTGTTACCGGATATGACGGTATCGACCTTATCCCCTATTTGCGCACCCCCATCACCACCATCCGGCAGCCATTGTACGATATAGGACAGCGAGGGGTTACCACTCTGTTAGAGCGCCTTCACGCACCCAAATCGTCCCCGCAAACCATTATTTTGCGCAGCGAACTATTGGTTGAAGTTTCTACCGAGCGGTAATTTCATCTTTTAAGCAAACAAAAAAGCAGGCATTTGTTTAATAACAAATACCTGCTTTTACTTTGTAAATAACTTCTTTTTCTCGCTTGCTCATCTTTTACAGAACAATTTTGCCAAGCAACCGGATTTTAAAGCCGCCTACCGTGCACTATAGCGTTACCAACTTTTGCCATCCGCTTACATCAAAACCATCCAATGTCATTACATTGGCGCCATATAAATCAAACTCATCTATACTCAAAGCCGCTGGGTCATATGCCAAAACAAACTCTGGAATAGCCTTTGCCACACGCTCTACCGCCTCTTCGTTCACCGGTGCATCTACCAAAACCTCACGCCGCATATTGCCTGCGGCATCCGCTTCTAATACAGCTTTTTGAATTTTGGGGTGAATGGTAGAGCAGAAATTACCGCCCGAAATTTGCTCTACCTGCATGGCACAGCGAAAAGCCGCGGGCTGTAACACGGTTTTGTAGCCTTTTTCGCGGAAAATTTTATCTGCACGCTTAACCACAGCAAGAGCAGCCCATTCCAAATCCTCTAGCTGTAGGCCCAAGTTTCTTTCTTTATTTAGGGCAACCAAATAATCCTGCAAACGCCCCATAACCACTGCCGCGGTAGACCATGCCGGTGTAATACCGGCAGCTTTTGCTCTTGCCGCACCTTTTTCATATGCTTCGGCCGCCGCCACCGCCTGCGCCACTGTGGTTACCACTGTGGGGTTGGTGGGTATGCCCAATGCCGCCAATTCCTCCAGCACCCAAATACCTGCTTTGGTGCCCGGAATTTTGACCATTACGTTTTCTCCCCAAGTGGATATCTCTTTGCCTTTGGCAAGCATTCCCTCTGCATCAGCCCTTAAATTAGGTGCCACCTGTGCACGCACACAGCCGTAAAACCCACCTTTTTCTTTATGCAAAGGCAAAAAATGCTTTGAAAGGCGGCGCACCACGAGCTCCATTGCATGAAACGCAAAATCTTCTTTGCCGTTTGCTCGGCTAACCTGCGCCAGTTTCTCATCATAATATTCTTTTTCTGTGGTTAACGCCTCGTAAGAAAGAGGCGGGTTGGTGGTGCAGCCTATGGCCCCCATTGTTTGCGCCTTTTCCACATCCTTTAATAGAGCCGAATCGTTGTTCCAGTGCGATGCAGTCTCCTCTGTAAGCCATTCAAAATAATTTTTGCCCGCCATTCGTAATTCCTCCTGTTTAGTTTATCGTTATCTCTTAAAAAAAGAAGCTTTGATATCTTTAACAATAGTACACGACCTGCTATTTGTCAATATATTTGCTATTTCTTGATGATTACTAGAAAAATTATGTGCATTTCTTATATAATTTATAGGTTTTAACATTGACACCGCCAATGACAATGATTATAATTTAGATAACGATAAATTATAAGATATTTATATATTAAATGGGGTGTGTGTAATGGGCAAACGTACTGTTGTAATAACAGGTGGCGCAAAAGGCATAGGGTATGCCGCCGCACAAGCTTTTGTAAGCAAAGGCTACAATGTAGCTATTTTAGACAACAATCTTGCTTTGGCACAGCAGGCAGCTTCTCAGCTAGATCCAGGCGGCACAGCGGTAATTAGTTGTGTATGCGATGTTTCTAATGTAGAGTCCATTCGGGATGCCATAAAAGCGGTGGCAGAGCAGTTTGCCGGCATTGATGTTGTGGTAACCAGCGCGGGCATCTTAACCTCTACCCCCATTAAAGAGCTTACCCCAGAAGAATGGAATCGCGTTCTTTCAATCGATTTGGGCGGCGTGTTTTTCACCATACAGCAAGCCCTGCCCTACCTCGAAAAAAGTTCTGTGCCCCGCGTTATTAATATATCCTCACTTGCTGGCAGAATGGGCGGCTACGAAACAGGCCTTGCCTACAGCGCCGCAAAGGGTGGGGTGCTGTCTCTTACTATGGGCATGGCACGCCAACTGGCACCGCAGGGCATAACCGTAAACTGCGTATGCCCCAGCACCACAGAAAGTGATATGAGCCGCCAGTTTACGCCCGAAGCGCGTGAGCACCTAATAGGGCGTGTGCCATTGGGCCGCTTTGCCCTGCCCGAAGAAGTTGCCTCTGCCGTTGCCTACCTTGCCTCCGAAGAAGCCGGATACATTACCGGCCTGCTTATGGATGTAAACGGCGGCACTTATATGGGTTAATTATTAAAAGAAAAAGGAGCCTTACAAATGTTTAAGTATGGCGTTAACTGCGCATTGGAAGAAGTGCCTTTTCAAAACCCTGTTATTTTGCGGGGCAGCATAGAAGAAATTGCTTCTACCGCAGCCGAAATTGGTTATGATGGATTGGAGCTGTTTATACGAGAGCCGCTGCAATATAACCCCGAACAACTAAATAGGGCCGCCCGCAATAACGGGCTGGGTTTTGCCAGCATTGCCAGTGGTATGGAATATACAAAAAACGGCCTTTGCCTTATTAGCGAGGATGCAAGCGTACGTAAACAGGCGGTACAACGCTTGTACGAGCACATAGACCTTGCAAAAGAATTAAACTGCTCTGTTATTGTGGGCATTATGCGGGGCAATATCCCCAATTTTGAAAAGCAGGATTATTACCTTGCTTTGCTAGACGAGTGCTTTTTGCAATTAAGCGAGTATGCCGCAAAAAAAGGCGTGCTTTTGGTGGTAGAAGCCATTATGCGCTATATTAATAACTACCTAAACAGCATACCCGATACAATACAGTATCTTGACCATTTAAACCTTGCCAACGTACAAATTCACATCGATTCTCACCACATGAATGTAGAAGATTTAGACACCGATAAAGCCATACAGCTTTGCCGCGGCAAAATGGGGTATGTGCATTTTTCCGATTCTAACCGTACCTACCCTGGTGGCGGGGAGTATGATTTTAAAAAATTGATGAATGCCCTAATGGACATTGACTATACCGGCTATGTTACCACCGAATGCCAGCCCTTCCCCACACCATACGACTGTGCAAAACGCGGCCTTAATTATATGAAAGCATTGGAAAACGCCCTAATGGTAGAGCGAGCTTGTTTTAAACCGAGCCTTTAAAATACAATCTTTTTCTCTTATTAAAATATCCACAAAAACTTATTCTTCTGTTTCTCGTTATCCATGTGTGTTTTTATTTAAGCTATTTTTCCAAATTATTTTTAATGCCTTTACACTACATTTATGTAGTACCTTCCAAATAGAAACCCCTCCTGTTTGCCTAAACAGGAGGGGTTTCTATTATATGTAATTACAAATAGTACCTTGCTTACCTTATGGCATAAAACTACAGCCCCATTGTTTTATAAAACCGCATAAGGTTATCCATTGTAAGGGATAGGTCACTTTGTGCGCGGGGGCGGGCATCTTTAAAGGTTACCGCTACTCGGTTGATGCTAAAAATAGCCGATACCCCTTCTTTATAAGCGCCCTCAATATCGTCTCCAATATCGCCCACAATGGCTGTAACAGGCACGTTCTCTTTTTTAGCTGCGCGCGCCACCCCAATTACCACCTTGCCGCGCAGGCTTTGTCCATCAATTTTGCCCTCGCCTGTAAACACCATATCGGCATCCTGCACTAGCTTGTTAAAATGTACCGTTTCAAGCACGGTTTCTATCCCCATTTGCAGCCGAGAAGAAAAAAACGCCATCATCCCTGCGCCCATAGCACCCGCCGCCCCTGTACCGGGTACATCATCCAGCTTTTGCCCCAAATCTGTTTGTATAACATGGGCAAGGTTTTTCATCCCAGCATCCAGCTCTTCAACCATTTTTTCATCTGCACCCTTTTGCGGGCCAAACACATAAGAGGCACCAGTAGGCCCATACATGGGGTTATCAATATCGCACATGCTTACAATTTCGACACCGTCCAGCAAGGTGCTGCGGGCGACAATATCAATATTTTTTATATTGCATAAGGTGCCCCCGGCGGGCACAAACTCTTTGCCAGTAGCATCCGTAAAGCGAACCCCTACCGCGGCGGCCGCACCGCATCCACCATCGTTGGTAGCACTGCCACCCAGCCCCACTATAATCTTTTTAACCCCGCGCTCTGCCGCGTGCAGTATCATTTTCCCAACGCCATACGTGGTAGCCATTAACGGATCTTTGCGGTCTTCTATCATGGGTAGGCCGGCACTTGCCGCCATCTCAATTATAGCGGTTCTCCCCTCCTCTATTAGGCCATAGCTGCTTTCAACTTCTTCAAAAAATGGGTTTGCCGTTTTAATGGTTATCCGCTCTCCCCCCAGCGCCTGCAAAAAGCAATCCACACTGCCT
>JBKEAM010000041.1:0-13659 GCA_047972265.1 Oscillospiraceae bacterium
AAGCTGGGTTATTGGCACAACCTTATCGGGGCTGTGGGGACAGGCTGCCAAAGGCTCCAGAGTGGTAAGGTCTATGGTGTATTCTTCGTCATACACGGCATCTTCATCCGGTGCCAAGGCAACATAGTCTGCTTCGCGGGCCTGCGCTTTAAGATAAGCGCGGGTGGCTTCGTCGGAGGGGACCAAAGAGGTGGTAGCGCCAAGCTCGGCGCCCATGTTGCACACAGTGGCGCGCTGAGGCACCGAAAGGGTAGCTACACCGGGGCCTGTATACTCTATAATTTTGCCCACGCCGCCCTTTACGGTAAGCATGCGCAAAACCTGTAAAATAATGTCTTTGGCACCCACCATAGCAGGCAGGCTGCCGGTAAGGTTAACACGTACAGATTTGGGATAGGGGATATAGTAAGCGCCTCCACCCATAGCCACAGCAACATCCAAGCCGCCAGAGCCCATTGCCATCATACCCATGCCGCCGGCGGTGGGAGTGTGGCTGTCGGATCCTATCAAGGTTTTGCCGGGGGCGGCAAAACGCTCTAAATGCACCTGATGGCATATGCCACAGCCCGGCCTTGCATAGCGCACACCAAATTTTTGGGCGCTTGTGCGAATAAATGCATGGTCGTCGGCATTCATAAAGCCACTTTGCAGGGTGTTATGGTCTATGTAGGCAACCGAGAGCTCGGTTTTTACGCGCGGGATGCCCATAGCCTCAAACTCTAAATATGCCATGGTACCGGTGGCATCCTGCGTTAAGGTTTGGTCTATTCGCAGGCCTACTTCCTGCCCCGGTGCGGGCGTGCCGTCTAACAAATGCGCGGCAATGATTTTTTGTGCCATTGTCTGTCCCATTAGCGCGTCTCCTTTGCAGTGTGTTTTACGCTCAAACTGCGTCCTCTATATATGTTACTTCATTAATATTAATGCATCATCTGGGCGTTGTCAATTTAACAATGTACATAAAAGTTGCGGGTAAAGGCCAATAAAAATGGCTGTATAAACGCTTTTATAGGGGTATTGCAATCAAAAAAACAGTGTGATATAATATGTGCATCCGATGAATCTTTAACATGAAAGAGTGGGCTTTGCCCGCTCTTTCGGCGTGTATAGGGGAATTTTAATTCTCACTTTGCATTCTGGAGGGCTATATGGCTAAAAGTTCCGGTGGTATTGCCACTAAAGTAGAGCAACTGGTGCGTCCTGTTATAGAGGAACTTGGTTTGCAGCTTTGGGATGTACGGTACGAAAAAGAGGGTGCAGGCTGGTTTTTGCGTGTGCTGATAGACCGTGAGGGTGAGGTACTGGACACCGATACCTGCGAAATTGCCAGCCGTGCTATTGACACTATTTTGGACGAGGCAGACCCTGTGCCGCAGGCTTATTTTTTAGAGGTTGGCAGCCCAGGTTTGGGCAGGCAGCTTGTAAAAGATGAGCACTTTGAGGCTAAAAAAGGCCAAAAGGTGCGTGCACACCTGATACGACCGGATGAGGACGGAAATCGTGAGGTTGCAGGTATTTTGCTGGGCAAAGTTGATGGCAAAGTGCACGTCAAAACCGAAACCGGAGAAGTAGAAATAGAAGAAAAAGCGGCCAGTTCGTTTAAGCTGTGCGATGACGAAGACCTGTTTTAAGCAATATGCAAAGCGATGCCAATTGGGTTATTGCTGCAGGGCACGGGTTTTGTAAACAAATACAAAGCAACCCAAAACAAACTTAAAAAGATTATTAAAGCCGTATAGGCGGAATGGATGATGTAAGAACATGAACGAAGAACTGTTTGGAGCCTTGGAGATGCTGGAGAGAGAACGTGGCATCTCGGCCGATTACCTGATGGAAAAGGTAAAGAATGCCATTGCCATTGCAGTTAAAAAGGATTATGATGTGGCAGACGAACACGTTCTGGTAGTGATGGATCCCGTTCATAAAAGCTTTAAAGTTGCCCTGCTTAAAGACGTTGTAGAAGAAGTTGAGATTCCAAACGAGCAGGCAACATTAGAAGAAGCACGTAAATACGATAAAAAATGCACAATGGGCGATTCGGTAGAATTTCCGCTGGAAACCAAAGATTTTGGACGTATTGCCGCCCAAACCGCAAAGAATGGTATCCGGCAGGGCATCCGCGAGGCGGAACGCAGCCAGATGTATACCGAAATGCAGAGCAAAAGCCACGAGATTGTTACCGGTGTAGTAACCCGCGTAGACAATGTGCGCGGAGTAGTTTCTTTAGAAATTGGCAAAAGCGAAGCTGTTTTGCCGCGCAACGAGCAAGTGCCCGGCGAAGAGTACTATGAGGGCGAATACGTTAAGGTGTATGTGGTGGATGTTACGGTTACAGAGCGTGGCCCCCGTGTAATGATTAGCCGCACCCACCCCGGCCTTGTAAAGCGTTTGTTTGAGATGGAAGTACCCGAACTTTACGATGGTACTGTTGAAATAAAGGCAATAGCGCGCGAAGCTGGTGCGCGTACCAAAATTGCCGTATATAGCAAAGACCCCAATGTAGATCCCCGAGGCGCTTGTATTGGTAACCACGGTGCCCGCGTAGCCAACATAGTAGAAGAACTTGGCGGCGAAAAGATTGATGTGGTTTTGTATAGCGAAGACCCGGCAGAGTTTATAGCGGCTTCGTTAAGCCCGGCCAGTGTAGTAGATGTTGAAATACTGGATGGTGAAACCAAAAGCTGCCGTGTAACGGTGCCGGACAATCAACTTTCTTTGGCCATTGGCAATAAGGGGCAAAACGCCCGTTTATGCGCCCGCCTTACCGGCTATAACATTGATATAAGGCCCGAAAGCGGATATTTTGGCGAAGAAGAAGTAATATCTGAAGACGCTGTTGAAGAAGATGCAGAGTAATTTCTAAAACAGCAGGCCAAAAAGCAAAATGGTTCTTTATTATTGAAAGCATTTGTTGCTGATATGTGCATTGATGTTTAATTTTCATCGGGAGGCATTGTATTGACCGTAAAAAAGGTTCCTATCCGCCGCTGTGTTGGCTGCGGGCAAAGCAAACCTAAAAAAGAGCTGGTGCGTGTTGTGCGTACTGCCGAGGGAGAAATTTTGCTGGATGTAACCGGCCGTAAGGCGGGGCGGGGGGCATATATTTGTCGCGATGCCGCGTGTCTTGCATTGGCTCGAAAGAAAAAAAGCCTCGAAAGGGCTTTTGAAACAGCAATTCCACCCGAGGTGTACGAGGCATTGGCTCAGCAACTGGAGGAAACAGAGGATGGATAAACTGTTTTCGGCATTGTCTCTTAGCCGTAAGGCCGGAGCGTTGGCTGTTGGGTTTGATGCAGTAAAGGAGTCTTTAACGGGCAAAAAGGCCGCGCTTATCCTCAATGCCAGCGATGTTTCACAGGCTACTTTACAGCGGATAGAAAACAGCAATATAGCAAAAGTAAAGTTATTTCAGCTTCCATATACGCAGCAACAGCTGGTTCCTTTAGTAGGTAAACCTGTAGGGATACTGGCAGTAAATAATAATGATTTGGCGGCGCTTTGTGTACAGGCGCTTTTGAATAAGGAGGAACCAGTTTGATAATTAAGTACAAATTGAACGAAGTTGCGAAGGACCTTAACCTTCAAACCAAACAAGTGGTGGATTTGCTGAGCGATAAATTTGGCGAAGTGAAAAAGCACACTACCCCTCTTACAGAAGAGGAATTGGACTATGTATTTAACCACTACACCAAACAGGCAGAAGAGGATAACTTTGATGCCTATTTGAGCAGCGCGCCTGTAAAAAAAGAAGTAAAACAGGTAGAAAAAGCGCCCGAGAAAAAACCGACAGAGCAACCCGCGCCAAAAGCAGAGCAACCGGTGCAGCCTCAGGCTAAGCCGGCAGTTCCCACCGCTGCAGCACCTGCCAATAGGCCCGCACAAGACCAGGCAAAAGTGCCCGATCGCCCTGTGCATAAGCAACAGCCGCCCAAAAAGCGCGACCCGCTTGGCCGTGTACGCGAGATTAAGGATGATAAGCCGGATAAGCCGGCCGCACCAAAACGCGAAGTGGTAACACGCACTATAGACACCCGCACGGTGGATGTAAACCTAGATAAGTTTAACGAAAAATATAACGAGTTGGCTTCTACCCGTCCGGTAGAAAACCGCCGTAAACCTATGCCAGCTGGCAATCGCCAAAAAGTGCGCCAGGGCAACCGCTTTGGCAACCGTCAAACTCCTTATGCAAAACAAAAAGAAACCGAAGCAGAGCGTTTGCAGCGTATTCAGCTTGAAAAAGCACGTAAAGCACAGCTTAAAGTTTCTATACCAGACGAAATTACGGTGGGAGAGCTTGCCACCCGCTTAAAGCAAAATGCCGCACAGGTTATCAAAAAACTGATGGGCCTTGGCATTATGGCCAACGTATCGGAAGTGATTGATTTTGATACTGCAACAATTGTGGCCGAAGAACTGGGCGCAAAAGTAGAGCATGAAGTACATGTAAGTATCGAAGAGCGTTTGTTTGAGGTAGAAGAAGACAGGAAGGAAGATTTAAAAGATCGTCCCCCGGTTGTGGTTGTAATGGGTCACGTAGACCACGGCAAAACCTCTATCTTGGATGCTATCCGTACAGAGCATGTGGCCGAAGGCGAAGCCGGCGGCATTACACAGCATATTGGTGCTTACCAAATTAAAAAAGATGGTAAGGCAATTACCTTTTTAGACACCCCCGGCCACGAGGCTTTTACATCTATGCGTGCCCGTGGTGCAAACCTTACAGACATTGCGGTTTTGGTTGTAGCTGCCGACGACGGCATTATGCCCCAAACCATCGAGTCTATCAACCACGCAAAAGCAGCCGATGTTTCCATTATTGTTGCCATTAACAAAATGGATAAAGAATCTGCTAATCCAGAGCGCATTAAGCAGCAACTTACCGAGTACGAGCTGGTTCCCGAAGAGTGGGGTGGCGACATTGTTATTGTTCCCGTTTCGGCTGCTACAGGGCAGGGCATTGATGAACTGCTTGAAATGATTAACCTTACCGCCGATGTGAAAGAGCTTAAAGCCAATCCCGATCGCCGTGCAAAGGGTGCTGTAGTAGAAGCCCGTTTGGACAAAGGGCAGGGCCCGGTTGCCACCATTTTGGTGCAAAACGGTACCCTTAACCGGGGCGATGTTGTTATTGCAGGCACTGCTGTGGGCCGTGTACGCACCATGCGCAATGCTGCGGGCGAAATGCTGGAGCATGCAGGCCCCTCTACCCCGGTAGAAATTACCGGCCTTACGGATGTTCCCTCTGCCGGCGATTTGTTTGATGCCGTAGAAGATGAGCGCCTTGCAAGAGAACTGGCCGATCAGCGCTCGCAGGCCGTGCGTGAAGAACAATTGGGCAGCTACAGCAAAGTTACGCTGGATAACCTGTTTAGCCAAATTGCAGCCGGCCAAATGAAGCAGCTTTCTTTGATTGTAAAAGCCGACGTACAGGGCAGTGCCGAAGCCGTTAAACAAAGCCTCGAAAAGCTTTCTAACGAAGAAGTACGCGTTAAGGTTATCCATACCGGCGTGGGCGGTATTAACAAGAGTGATGTTATGCTTGCCAACGCCTCTGGCGCCATTGTAATTGGTTTTAACGTGCGCCCGGATCCCACTGCACAGGCAGATGCCCAGCAGGATGGTGTAGAGCTGCGTATGTACCGCGTTATTTATGACGCTATCAACGATGTTACCGATGCCATGAAAGGCATGCTGGCGCCCAAATACCGCGATGTGGAGCAGGGCCGTGCCGAAGTGCGGCAGGTGTACAAGGTATCCTCTGTGGGCACCATTGCGGGTAGCTATGTATTGGATGGTAAAATTACCCGTGCTTCGCAAATTCGCGTAGTGCGCGACGGTATTGTTATCTCCGAAGATGCCATTGGGTCTTTAAAGCGTTTTAAAGACGATGTAAAAGACGTGGCTGCGGGTTACGAATGCGGTATTACGCTGGAGAAATTTGCCGATGTAAAAGAAGGCGATATTTTTGAAGCTTATATTGTGGAAGAATACCGCGACTAAAACCAGATAAGCAAAACACTCATTAGCAGGGTTATGCAGACCGGAAGGCATTGCCAACCTGCCTGTAAACCCTGCTAAAAACATATAAGGGGGCTTTTTGCCCGGTAAAGGAGGGCCGACTTATGCCCGGAAAACAGGCATCCAAAAACATGGCACGCCTAAACGAAGACATTAGGCGCGAGCTGGTGGATATTGTGGGCAATATGAAAGACCCACGCTTACAGGATGGATTGATTACGGTTACCCGTGTGGAAACCGCACCCGATCTTTCTTCCTGCAAGGTTTTTGTAAGCCAAATAGGCGAAAAAAACAGCAGTGACGGTATGATGAAAGTACTGGAAGCAGCCAAAGGACATGTAAGAAGCGAAATTGCTTCGCGCATGCATATTCGGCGCTCGCCGGACATTAAGTTTATATTGGACGAAAATGCGGCTTATGCGGCGCATATCAACGACCTGCTGAAGGGACTGTAAAACATGAGTGAGATGCTGGAGTTGCCGGCGGTAATCAGCCGATTGCTAAAAAAAGACAATATACTGATTATAAGCCATAAAAATCCAGATGGTGACACCTTGGGCTCTGCGGGGGCGCTGTATTGGGGCTTAAAAGCATTGGGTAAAACCTGTGCTATTTTTTGCTCGGACGCAGTGCATGAAAGATACTCTTTTATGCAACTGGAAATGTACCACAACCAGTTTGAACCCAAGTACATTGTTGCGGTGGATGTTGCCGGCCAGCAGCTTTTTGGCGAGCCTGCCTCTAAATATGCAGACCAAGTAGATCTTTGTATAGATCATCATGGCTCTAACAGTGGTTATGCCGATGCAATGTTGCTAGACCCTAGTGCCGCTGCTACCTGCGAAATGATATTTGATTTGCTGGTGGATATGGGTGTTGAGATTGATGTTAAAATTGCCAATTGCCTGTATACCGGTGTATCTACCGATACAGGGTGTTTTCAGTTTGGCAATACCAGTGCGCGTACCCACCGTGTGGCGGCAAGGCTTATAGACCTGGGCGCAGAGATTGATATGCTGAACGAAATTCTTTTTCAAAATAAATCTCGTCAGTGCATTGCGGTAGAGCAAATGGCGTTGGCCTCTTTGGAATACCACTTTGACGCAAAATGTGCCATGATTTGTATTACAAGAGACCAATTGGAAGCCGTGGGTGCCGATGAAACAGATCTTGAAGGGGTTACCTCCATGCCACGGTCTATAGAGGGGGTGCATGTTGGCATTACCATGCGCCAGCAGCCCAGCGGCAGCTATAAGTTTAGCGTAAGAACAAAGGGCGATTTAGACGCCTGTAAAATATGCGAAGGGCTTGGCGGCGGCGGACACAAACAAGCAGCCGGCTGCGAAATTGTAGGCAGCCTTGAAAACGCCAAAGCGGCCATATTAAAAGAAACCAAGCTGGCAATGCAGGCGGCCGGGCTGCTGGAGGCTGAATGATGACCACCCCGCAGCAGTTTATGGGCATTGTAGTGGTAGATAAACCGCAGGATTTTACCTCGTTTGATGTGGTTGCAAAAATGCGGGGGATTTTTCAAACCCGTAAAATAGGGCACGGCGGCACATTAGACCCCATGGCTACCGGCGTTTTGCCTGTTTTTTTGGGTCAGGCGGCCAAAGCGGTAGATTTGCAGCCCCGCGCCGATAAAACATATGTCGCAACAATCCTGCTTGGAATATCCACCGATACAGGGGATATTACGGGCAGTGTATTGCAAGAAAATAACCGGCAGATAGCCGAAGAAGAGTTTTGCAAGGTTTTGCCGCCTTTTGTTGGTAAACAACAACAAGTGCCGCCTATGTATTCTGCGGTTAAGGTGGCTGGCAAGCCGCTGTACAGCTATGCGCGGGCAGGTAAAGAGGTAGAGCGAAAACCACGCCCGGTTGAAATATTCAGCATTGATTATTTGGGGCAGCAGGATTCTAACCGTTTTTCCATCAGGGTGCATTGCTCTAAGGGCACCTATATACGCACTTTGGCAGAAGAAATAGGCACAGCTTTGGGCATGCCCGCCACCCTTGCGGCGTTGCGGCGTACGGCGGCCGGTATTTTTTGCTTAGAGCAAGCCTATACTTTACAGCAGATACAAGCCGCAAAAGAAGAGGGTAGCTTGCAGCAATTGCTTTTACCGATAGATACAGTGTTTGAAGAAATACAGCAAGTTGCTTTGGATGAAAATCAAATGCAGCGCCTGTGTAACGGTGCTATTGTATATGGCCTAAAAAATGCACCGGGGCGTTTTCGAGCTTATTGCAACAATCAGTTTTTAGGTCTGGTACAAATACGGCAAGACGGCACCCTTATGGGAGAAAAACTATTTTTGCAACGATAAAAACAAAACGTAAAGGCGGGGACGCAAAGTGACAGTGGTAGACCAGCGAGGGCAAATACTGCCGCAGCTTAAAGAAACCGCAGTGGCGCTTGGATTTTTTGACGGGATACATATTGGGCACCAGTCGGTAATTAAACAGGCAGCAGAGTATGCAAAGCAACACGGGCTGCAATTGGCTGTTTTTACCTTTACCCGCCCTGTTTCTATAAAAGGGAAGCGCCTTGTAACTTTGGCACAAAAACATCGTATTTTAGAGGAACTTAAGGTCGAGTTTTGCTTTGAGCCCTCTTTTTACAGCTTTCATTCCTTAACGCCGGGGCAGTTTTACGAGGATATGCTGCGGGGAGAGTATCATGCAAAGGCTTTGTTTTGCGGTGAAGATTTTGCCTTTGGTGCCAACAGGGGCGGCAATGTTGCGCTTTTGTCTCAAATGTGCAGGCCCGATGGGGTGCATTTGGGTATTACACCCACCACATATTATAAGCAAGAGCCGGTTAGTTCTTCGCGCATTCGCGCAACCTTGCAGCAGGGCGATATTGAAGATGTAAATGAGATGCTTGGACGTCCCTACGAAGTAGAACTTCCTGTACGGCATGGTGCGCATTTGGGTACAAAGCTGGGATTTCCTACTATCAACCAGATATATCCCGATGATATGCAAACCCCTAAAGATGGGGTTTATATTACCGATACATGGCTGAATGACCGATATTGGCCTTCCTCTACCGGGTATGGTAACCGGCCAACCGTAAACGGAGTGGGGGATACTTGCGAAACTTTTGTGCCCGGCTATACAGGGGATGTATACGGGCAAACGGTGCGTGTGCGGTTTTACAAATATGTTTCCGAAATGATCCGATTTAACAGCTTAGAAGAACTTACCACGGCTGTGCAGCAGTGGGCGCAGGAAGCTGTTGATTATTTCAAATAACAGTATGCCTTTGTTTGTGCGTTTTTAAACGATGTAAACTAGTTTATCTTGATTTATAATGGTGCATATGGTATAGTTATATCCGACCCTTGCGCAGTGGATGGCAAGTTCTCCTTATAAAGTTGGCGGCACCTCCACCGGGCAATTGGCGTATTTATTAAAAGGAGAGTATTACGATGCAAGCTAAAAACGAAATTATTGCAGAACATGCCCTAAAAGCTGGAGACACAGGTTCTCCCGAAGTACAGGTAGCGTTGCTTACCGCACGCATCAACCACCTTACCGAGCACAGCAAAGCAAACCCCAAAGATCATCACTCTAACCGTGGTCTGCTTAAAATGGTTGGTCAGCGTCGCAATCTGCTGGCTTACCTGCAAAAGAAAGACATCGAGCGTTACCGTAACCTGATTGCTAAATTAGGTCTGCGTAAATAATGTTGTAACTATCCTGAAAGCAGGAAAACTTAGGTTTCCTGCTTTCAGGTTGTTTTATGTAATATCAAAAAACAAAATTGTGTACAGTCTGCTTTTATTAAACAGGTTTTTAGCAATGAATGGAGCGCTTACACCCCGTGCAAAGCCCTGCATTGATTGCTAAAGCTGTTTGAGGGTTGGCTGTACACCTAAACAGGAGGATAAAAATGAGCGAAGTGTATGAATATGCAAGCCGCAAAGAAACTTTCCCAAACTTCCGCACATGGACAACCGAACTTGCAGGGCGCCCCTTTACCGTAGAGACAGGTAAAATGTGCGGCCTTTCTAACGGCAGCTGCCTTATTCGGTATGGCGAAACCACCGTTTTGTGCAATGTTACCATGAGCGACAAGCCCCGTGAGGGAATTGACTTTTTCCCTTTAAGCGTAGATTTTGAAGAAAAATTGTACGCTGTTGGCCGTATTCCCGGCAGTTTTATGCGCCGCGAAGGCCGCCCCGGCGAAAAAGCCATTTTAACCAGCCGCGTGGTAGACCGTCCCATTCGGCCCTTGTTCCCCAAAGATATGCGCAATGACGTATCGGTTGTAATGACTGTTATGAGCGTTGACCAGGACAATAGCCCCGAAATTGCAGGTATGATTGGTACCTCTTTAGCTTTATCTATTTCGGATATCCCGTGGCATGGCCCTATTGCTGGCATGTCTGTAGGCCTTGTAGATGGGCAGATTGTGATGAACCCCACCGAGGCACAGCGCGAAGTAAGCGATTTGGCTCTTACCGTTGCCGCCAGTGAAGAAAAAATTGTTATGATTGAAGCCGGCGCCAACGAAGTTGACGAAAAAACCATGATGGATGCCATTAAGCTGGCCCATACTGAGATTCAAAAGATGATTGGCTTCATCAATGGCATTGTAAAAGAAATTGGCAAAGAAAAACGTGAATTTCCTTCTATGCATTTGGATGATGGCCTGTTTGAAGATGTTCAGAAGAACTTTTTGGATGACTTTAAAGCAGCAATGGGTACCGACGACAAAAATGTACGTGATGCCCGTTTGGCTCCTATTCGTGATGCTATTACCGAGCGTTACGCCGAAGAGTGGGGCCAAGAAGTTGTAGAAGAAATCATGTACAAAATGCAAAAAATTGTTGTACGCCGCTGGCTGCTGGATGACGGCAAACGCGTTGATGGCCGTGGCATCAACGAAATTCGTCCCTTAGCTGCAGAAGTTGGCATACTGCCCCGCACACACGGCAGCGGAATGTTCACCCGTGGCCAAACACAGGGCCTTACCATTGCAACCCTTTCTACCATGCGCGATGCGCAGATTATGGATGACCTTTCTACTGAGGACACTAAGCGCTATATGCACCACTACAATTTCCCGCCATACTCGGTAGGTGAGGCTCGCGCACCCCGCAGCCCGGGCCGCCGCGAAATTGGTCATGGTGCCTTGGCAGAGCGTGCTTTGCTGCCTGTATTGCCCAGTGTAGAAGATTTCCCCTATGCAATCCGTACTGTATCCGAAATCTTATCTTCCAACGGTTCTACAAGCCAGGCTGCCATCTGTGGTTCTACATTGGCATTAATGGATGCCGGTGTGCCCATTAAAGCGCCTGTAGCAGGTATTTCTTGCGGCCTTATTACCGAAGGTCAGCGTTGGATGACCATGTTGGACATTCAGGGCGTTGAGGATTTTCATGGCGACATGGACTTTAAAGTAGGCGGTACCACAGCCGGTATCACCGCAATCCAAATGGACATCAAAGTATCGGGCCTTACCTACGATATTATTGAAGAAGCTTTGGAAAAATGCCGCAAAGGCCGCCTGTATATTTTAAGCGATATTATTGCGCCTGTTATTGCAGCCCCGCGCGAAGAATTGTCTAAATACGCGCCCAAAATGCTTTCTATCAAAATCGATGTGGATAAAATCCGCGATGTTATTGGTAAAGGCGGCAAGGTTATTCAAGAAATCTCCAGCACCAACAATGTAAAAATTGATGTTGAAGAAGACGGACAGGTTCATGTTTCTGCCATCAATCTGGAGGATGCACAGCGTGCAATCCATACCATTAAAACCATTGTAGAAGATCCCGAAATGGGCGCTATCTACAAGGGCAAGGTAACCCGCCTTATGAACTTTGGCGCGTTTGTAGAAATTGCACCGGGCAAAGAGGGTCTTGTTCATATTTCTAAGCTGGACAAAGCTCGCGTAGAGCGTGTTGAAGATGTTGTTGCAGTGGGCGACGAGCTGTTGGTTAAAGTAACCGAAATAGACCAGCAGGGCCGCATCAATCTTTCTCGTAAAGATGCTTTGGCCGATATGGAAGCCAAAAAACAACAGGGTTAATTTCTATATTAAAAAGCTCTCCCATTGGGAGAGCTTTTTTGCTTGTAAAGCATGACGATTATGCTAAATATATCATTATAGTGATTGCATATAATTAAAAAGGGGAGTAAAGCAACCAATTACTTGCATTGCTTGCTCTGTATAGTTAACTTATAAAAAGGGAAAATTTCAAATTTAGCTAGCAATTTTCTCTTGCTTGCGGTACCAGTCGAGATGCCAAAGTACAGGCAACACAAACCATACTGCCCGCTAAGATAGCAATAAAGAGTATAATAATTACCCCGGCATTAATGGCGCCGGTAATATATAAAAATGCAAACAGTACCAAGCAAAGCAAAACCGCAAAGGCGGAAAATAATGCAATTCTTTTTAAAAATGTCTCATTGCGCAAAGAGAAGGGAGCTTTTTGTGCAATGTGCAAAAGGATTGCAATAAAATGTACAGCCATCAAAATTACCATTGCAGCAATACCGCACAATATACAAACAGCAAAGGGGACAATGCCCTGATATTCAGGAAAATAATAAATGAGAGTTGGGATTTCGTTAGATAGAACAAAACAAAAATGCTTACCCCTGCAATGCAAGAAAACAAAAGCAATACGCTTAAACAGTTAGACAGTCTTTTTAATAGCATAGGTATAAGCTCCTCCAAGTTTTATCTTTCTGTGGCTTATTGTACAGGCGTATTATCTAAAAGTCAATATATTTTTATTGAAAAACAATATATAACAATGCAAAAAAGCTGCCGCCCTATTGGGCAGCAGCCTTTATATTATAGTGGATACTGTTTTAGGCTAAGATTATACAACGACACGTCATCTATTTAAAATGGCATGACCACTGTACGGTATCGCCACCTGCCGCTTTATTATAAAAACAAAAAGCACTTAGCGGAATAGGGGCGTAACCTTTGTTTGGGCTGAACCAACACTTCATCCGCGGCTCATACTACCAAACATAAATCAAAAAATAGAACAAATAAACAATAGGCCTAAAACTAAAACTGGTGCTATTACAAAATCCTTTCTTTACAAATAAAACAAAAACTATAAAGCTGATTAGTAATAGTACGGTAGATATTTGGCTAAGAATAAACCAGTGTAGGCTTTCTACTTCATACATTACCGGCAGCGTGTATTTAAAGTAATTGGTATAACTGTTAAACGCTATCCGGAACTATTTGCCGTAATCTGGCAGAGACTGAAAGGAATGCCTACTTTATTGGTTTATCCAAGCCAGGCTGAACTGGTTCTTCAACTTGGTACATTGGATTCACCCCTTTCTGTTTTCTGTATCTGTATTATAGCATATCAAATCAAAAAGTACTATGTTCAAAACGCGCAACTTTAAGCAAAAAAATATGCATCTTGTATACAAAAAAGAGATAAAACTCTAAAAAATATACATTATGCACATAACTACAATTATATAGTAGCAGAAATGAAAAGAATTTGCAAGATTGATTTCCATTTTATAATATTGAAAATGAATGAATAGACAATATACTCTCTTGACGGTTTAGCCGTAAAAAGGTGATAATAATAACAAACAATCAAAAATTATTTTGTTTTGGCGCTGCCATTTTGTTGGCGGT
>JBKEAM010000042.1:0-35356 GCA_047972265.1 Oscillospiraceae bacterium
GGACGTAAAAGGCTACAAGACAAAAGAGTTCAAGCTCAAACAAAAACTATGGGAGCGTGAATATCCGTGGCTGCCGCTGGTGATTATACGCTAACCGAAATAACCATAACGGAGTGATAGAAAATGAAAAGCAAAGACCTGACAGATGCGGCAACATTTGGTGAGGCACGATATGTATTACTAAACCTTGCCAAAAAGGAGGAAAACGATGAAGCCAATCTTGTTTAACGCCGAAATGGTTAAGGCGATACTGGCGGGGCGTAAGACTGTTACGAGACGGGTTGTTAAGCCGCAGCCAGATAGATTTTTTGAGATGCACGAAAGCCCGCTGTATCTGTACAGCGTCGAATTTGACAAAGGGAGGATAAATGCCCCGTGTCAAAAAGGCGATATCCTCTACGTACGGGAGACATGGTGCAAGCGCCTTGGAGATGTTTCTGCAGGGGAATATATTTACAAGGCTCACTTAGAGCCACAGGACGAAATCCACCAGTATGCACTTGACCAAAATAAGTGGCTCCCATCTATCCACATGCCAAAGGTTGCGGCAAGAATATTTTTAAGGGTAACAGATGTGCGGGCGGAGAGGTTGCAGGACATCACAGAGGAGCAGGCAAAGCGTGAGGGTGTAATTGGATTAGACCCTTGGAAATATGCTGATAGCAGTTTTTACGAGCAAAACGGTCTTGATACGGATATCCTGCTGGCTGCATTTGCCGGGCTGTGGAACAGCACCTTGCCTAAAAACCCAAACAAATTTAAATGCCCCGAAAATTCGTGGGAAGCCAACCCGTGGGTATGGGTTATAGAGTTTGAGCGGATAGAAAAATCGGAGGAAACCTGATGGGAATCCTATTTAGAGGCAAGCGTAAGGATAACGGAAAGTGGGTTGTGGGGATTAGATGGGGAAAACAAAAATAACGCCGGATAAAGTACCGGAGATAATCCGACTATATGAGCAGTACGGCATTGATATAGCAGCCAAGATGCTTGCAATCAGCCGGAGCGCAATATACAAGATTGTTAATGCCGGCAAGCCCGCAAAGCCAAAGCCAGCACCTAAGCCCGTTGTTATCCCGCCTCCCCCGCCCAGGTACATAACTAAGCTTGTGACGGTCTGCGAGGGGTGCAATATGGCGACGTATGCGGGAGGCGGCAAGTACACTTGCCCGATGATTAGTTGCGATAAGGTGCGTAAGATTGCGGTAAGGAGGGAGGTTAGGGGATGACGGCGAAAGAATTATCTCAGCTTTACTACCTCAACCGAGAGATAGACCAGGACAAACAAAGGCTTGCAGAGTTAGAGGCCGCAGCTACAAGCACAACGCCTAAAATATCTGGACTCCCCCACGCATCCGGCATATCTGACAAGGTAGGCCTTGCGGCGGAGATTGCGGATTTAAAGTCTACCATAGAGGCAAAGGCGCATATAACAATCGCTCTATATAACCGCATACACCGATTCGCAGCATCTTTAGATGACAGCCTTATGCGTCAAGTAATAACCCTCAAATATGCAAATTGCCTTACTTGGTATCAAGTTGCGCAGCATGTACCAGATGACCCACAATGCAAAGTTCCTTTTTCCGGGGACGCATTGCGAAAGAGGACAGAACGTTACTTAGATAAATACTTTTGATTTGTCCGCTCGCGTCCGCATGTTTTGAAATATAATAGGTTTGTAAAGATATGTAGAGAGCTACCCAAGCGGGCGGCTCTCTTTTTGTTTGGCGCGCCGCTACAGTAGACAGCGGAGGGTGGGGTTGGGGATTAAAAGAAGAGGAAGGTGGGGGGGGTGTGGCAAAAGGTAAATTTGAATACTGGCTAAGCGGCGAAGGCCTTTTGCTGCTTGAGGGCTGGGCGCGCGATGGTTTGACCGATGAACAAATTGCGAAAAACATCGGAATACAGCGAACAACCCTATACGATTGGAAAAAGAGACATCCCGACATATCCGACGCCTTAAAAAAAGGGAAAGAGATTATAGACCGGGAAGTTGAAAATGCTTTGTTAAAACGTGCTTTAGGATACGAATACCAAGAAGACATGTTTGAGATTGGCCCCCAGGGGAGAAAAGTGCGTCAAACTACAAAACATGTCTCTCCTGATGTGGGCGCAGCCTTTATATGGCTTAAAAATAGAAAGCCGGAAACATGGAGAGACCGGCCTGCAGATAAAACCCCCTCCGACACAGAAGAAGACAACCTGTTCGGCGCAATTGAGGAGGCCGTAAAAAATGAGGTTTGAATCCATCTCAAAAAAGCAGGCGGAAATATTTAAATTCATGGCCGAACCCTATTATGCGCTGATATGCGATGGCTCTGTGCGTTCTGGTAAAACCACTATGATGGTTATTGCTTTTATAGAATGGGCAATGGCCAAATTTAGCAACTGCAATTTTGCAATATGTGGTAAGACTGTGCGCAGCGCAGAAAGGAACATTATTGCTCCAACCCAAAGTATTGCCAGCATGCGCAAGAAATACACCATGGTATATACTCGCTCTGTTTCGCTCCTCACTGTAACAAAAGGGAATAAAACAAACAATTTCTATGTTTTTGGCGGCAAGGATGAAGCAAGTTATATGCTTATCCAAGGCATTACCCTCCACGGCGTTCTATTTGACGAGGTTGCCTTAATGCCTCGCTCGTTTGTAGAGCAGGCTATAACCCGGACGCTTTCCGTAGACAGCGCAAAGCTATGGTTTAATTGCAACCCGGAAAGTCCCCAGCATTGGTTTTATAAAGAATGGATACAAGAGGCAGAAAAACACAATGCCAAACATATTCATTTTTTGATGGAAGATAATCCGGGCAACTCCGCTAAAGCTATGGAAAAGGCGAAAACAAATTTTGTTGGCGTTTTCTATCAGCGTTATATCCTGGGGCTTTGGGTAGTGGCGGAGGGGCTTATATACACAGCCTTTAGCCCGGAAAACATCACCTCTGAAATACCCGAAGACGGCCAATATTATATCTCCGTTGACTACGGAACGCTCAATCCTTTTTCCGCCGGCCTGTGGTGCGTGGCCGATAAAAAGGCCACACGGATAAAAGAATTTTATTATTCGGGGCGTGATAGGCAAGCACAAAAAACGGATGAGGAGTATTACGCGGAACTGGACAAGCTGGCTTCTTACATCGACGAAGATGGTGACAAAGCCTATTACCCAATCCAATCTATAGTAATAGACCCGTCTGCCGCTTCCTTCATCGCCTGCATTCGCCGCCATGGGCAGTTCAATGTTACGCCTGCGGTCAACGATGTATTAAACGGCATTCGCTATGTTTCTTCCCTGCTCAACAACCAAAAAATAATGATTCATGAATCCTGCAAGGATGCTATTGAGGAATTTGGGCAATATTCGTGGGATGAAAAGTCGAACGAGGACAGGCCTGTTAAGCAATCAGACCATGCGATGGACGATATAAGATATTTTGCAAATACGATTCTCCGGCGTGTTTTCCGTTGGGATATTTGGGGGTAGGCATGTTTGAGAGCATTAAAAATATTATCAAGGGGGTGCGGTACACGATGTTTCCAATTTCAACCATAAATGAAGCCCTGGGCATCAATGCCGTGACCTCGCAGAGCATGGCAACGGCCATAACGCTCTGGACAGATTTATTTTCAGGTTCGCCACCCTGGGCAAATGATGATACCGTTTCTATGGGTCTGCCCGCTTCCATCGCTTCTGAGCTGGCGAGGCTCTCGACCGTAGAGAGCCAGATAGAAATAGCCGGCTCCGAACGTGGTAAGTATCTCGCGAAGCAGATGGGACAAACGCTCTGCAACCTTCGAGCTCATATTGAGCACGGCATAGCAACCGGGGGAATGGTATTCAAGCCTATTTTGGATGGCAATGACATAACTGTAGAGTGCAGTTATGCAGACAATTTTTACATTACCGGCTTTGATTCATCCGGTCGCTTGTCTGGAGCCGTTTTTTTAGAGGAAATCACGCGTAACGGTACAATCTATAGGCGCCTTGAATATCACCACATGGAAGGCGATGTTTGCATCATTGAGAACAAAGCTTTTGCTATATCAGCGCTGGCAAAAAATACAAAAGACCTTGGAAAACCCATAGACTTGTTCCAGGTGAATGAGTGGAAAGACCTGGAGCCGGAAACAGCACTGGAAAATGTTGACAGATTGCTATTGGGGTATTTTAAAATGCCTCTTGCAAACAATATAGATGCTCACTCCCCCATTGGCGTTTCGGCCTACTCTCGCGCCATAGACTCCATACGAGAGGCGGACAGGCAGTGGAGCCGCCTGTTGTGGGAGATGGAGGGCACCGAGCTTGCAGTACATATAGACCCCACTATGGCTTTGGCTGATAAGGAAGGCAACCCGATAATGCCGAAGGGGAAAGAGCGGTTGTACAGAGCCTTGCCCGGCATGGGTACGCAAGAAAAAGAAAAAAAGATGGATGTATTTTCACCCAACATCCGTGTTGAGCCGCTTACGGAAGGCCTGAACAGTATTTTGAAGCGCGTTGAGTTTCAATGCAGTTTGGCTTATGGTACGCTTTCCGACCCGCAGATGGTAGACAAAACTGCCGAGGAAATACGGGCCAGCAAACAGCGTTCTTATGCAACGGTAAAGGACATCCAAAAAGTGCTGCAGGCAGCTCTTGAGGACCTGATATATGCTATGAACGTGTGGGCTTCACTTGCAAAATTCACGCCAGAGGGAAGCTACGAGGTTACATTTGACTGGGATGACAGCATTATAAATGACCCGAAAGAACGCAAGATGCTTTTTTGGCAGTATGTTTCGGCTGGGCGCTTTCCTTTTTGGAAATATCTTGTTGAGTTTGAGGGGTATTCTGAAAAAGATGCAAAAGAAATTGCGGCGGAATCTACTTCAACGGATGTATTGTTCGGGGGTAGTTAAATGCTTTCTCCGGATTTTATAGAGCATTTGCCAGATGAAGTGATGGAATATTTTCAGAACGCCGAACGAGCAATTATCGAAGATATCGCGCGGCGAATCAGTAAAATGGGTGCTGTTACGGACACTGCCGAATGGCAAATGGTAAAACTACGGGAATTATCGACAGCACAGCAAAATATAATTGCAGAACTTACAACTGCCACCAACATGTCGCAACAGCAACTCATTGATTTGTTCAACGATGCGGCAGTAAAGACGCTGCGAGCCGATGACACCTTGCATACTGCCGCCGGCTACTCTCCTATTCCCCTTGCACAAAATCAGTATATGCAAGACTTAATATGGGCCGGTCTAAAAAAGACAAACGGTACTTTTCGCAACCTTACCCTGACGGCCGCACAGACGGCTTCACAACAATTCGAAAGCGTTTTAGATGCCGGGCACATGAAGCTTGCCAGCGGGGCCTTTAGCTATCAGGAGGTTATAAAGCAAGGCATAAAAGAGCTTGCCCAAAAAGGAATTGCATCAATCTCTTACCCCAGCGGCCATACTGATTATTTGGATGTAGCTTTTCGTCGTGCAACCCTTACTGGGCTTAACCAAACCGCACTACAATTGCAAGAGAGACGTATGCAAGAAGTTGGTGCTGAGTTTGTAGAAACGACGGCACACGCAGGAGCGAGGCCCTCACACGCCGCATGGCAAGGACAAGTATTCCAGCTTGTGGGCAATGACAAATATCCTAATTTTGCCGATGCTACCGGTTATGGTACTGGCGCAGGGCTTGGCGGGTGGAATTGCCGGCATGGCTTTTATCCTTTCTATCCCGGAATTTCTAAGCCATCTAATAGCCCCGAATATTTAGACAGCCTCAACACGGCCACGGTCACTATTGACGGTAAAAAAGTTTCTCTGTATGATGCTCAACAAATGCAGCGTGGGATAGAACGCAATATCCGCAAATGGAAACGTGAATCTGCCGGATTAGACGCCGCTGGCTTAGATTCTTCTGATGCAAATGCAAAAATAAAAGAGTGGCAGACCAAACAACGAGACCTTATCCATCAAACAGGGTTGCAACGGGACTACTTCCGGGAGCGCGCAGGCAAACAGAACGGGCCATATATCCCAGTTGAGAAAATACCACTAAAAAGTATCTATATCGGCAAAAGCGTTGGTGCAAAAGCCAAAAACTATGATATTGTAGACCCTGCAACCGGCAAGATTTACCACCTTGCAGAGGGAACTCATATTAAAAACGTTGAAATCTTTGCAGGTAAAGGAACCTTTAAGCCGCTACACAAAAACGTGCCCGAAGGCCTTACCGAACAATATGGTGGCAAACTAGAAAACTGGCAACATGCCAAGGGTTTTGCTATAATAGATGTAGCAGAATATGGCGAAGAAATCGGCGCAGAGATACACTGGTTTCAAGAAGAATCCGTCGGTAAAGTAAAGTTTAAAATAAAGGAGTGGTTCTTGGATTAATGATAATTAAATATAACCAACCCAACAACAAAATACTTGCCGATTTAACGCGGGGTAAAGAATATCATGTTATTTCTGTTGAGCTTGGCTGGTATCGAATCCACGATGACTCCGGTGTTGATTATCTGTATCCGCCCGAACTGTTTGAAATCATAGACGATTCAGACCGAGCTTCTATAACAACCCATAAAACCCCGAAAAAGATTGATAGAAGCTACTACGAAACCCTGGACTGAATTCTATAAAAATCAGTAATTTTAGCGTTTTGCATTCAAGTGCAAGGCGCTATTTTTATGCCATGCGAAAGGAGGACACAATGGGAAGCACAAACACTGTACAGGCATTAAAAAAACTAGCCGTTGCAATAACCGGTGCAAAATCTCCCGAAGAAATCCCTGGCACAAACGAAGTGCAGGTGATTGATTATATTGCGGAGAATTACCCGAAAACGGCAAGGCCTATGAAAGAAAAATAAACTCGCGCCCTGAGCATGGCGTAAAACGGTTTGTACACAGGCAAGTGTTTAAAATGCCTATTCCCCACCGCGGAAAGCGCGGTTAATAAAACATTTTAGGAGGAGAATCCGAATGAAAAACATCTACGAATTGCTGGCTTCTGTTGAGGTTGCTATGCCGGAAGAGAAGAAAGCGGATTTTGACAAGGCACTGCTTGAGAACTATCGCACCATTGAGGACTACAACAAGCAGTCCGCAAAACTCGCCGCGCTGGACGAAGACAGCAAAGCCACAAAAGAGGCGCTTAAAAAGCTGGAGGGGGGTAATCAGGACAGCTACGAGCAGAAAATTGCTGAACTTACAGCTGAAATTGAGCGTATCAGCTCCGAACAGGCAGAGAAGGAGGCCGCCCAACAAAAAGAGGAGGCTGAAAAAGAGTTCCTGGCTGATATCGAAAAGAGCATTGCTGCCGCAAAGGGAAAAGACGCAAAAACCATTCTGCCTTTGCTCGATATTGAGGCCCTCAGAGTGAGCAAAAATCGTGATGCCGACCTGAGCGCAGCACTAGAGACTGTTAAGGGAGAAAAAGAGTTTCTCTTTGATACCACGGATGGCAGCCCCCCGCCCAAAGCAGTTCGTTCCACATCCGGCTTGGCAGAGCCCGTTACCAAAGAAGAGTTTGCCAAGTATGGCTACCTGAGGCGCCTTGCCCTCAAGAAAGAAAACCCCGACTTATACAATCAATTAAACGAAAGGAATTAAATTATGCCTACTGATGTAACTAAAATTGCCGACCTTATTAATCCTGAGGTTATGGCAGATATGATTTCCGCGAAATTACCAGACAAGATTGTTGTTGCCCCTTTTGCCAAAATTGACACTACTCTGCAGGGCGTGCCTGGCGACACCATCACGGTGCCGTCCTATGGCTACATCGGCGACGCCGCTGACGTTGCTGAAGGCGCAGAGGTTGACATTGAAAAAATGGCGACCAGCACCAAACAATCCACCGTAAAAAAGGCAATGAAGGGCGTATCCCTGACAGACGAAGCGGTTCTTTCCGGTTACGGCAACCCCGTGGGCGAGGCAAACAATCAGCTTGCTTTGTCTATTGCCGCGAAGCTGGACAAGGATGCTTTGGATGCCCTGTTGACGGCAACCCTGTCCTATGACGGTTCTGCGGCCATTATATCCTACAATGCCGTTGTTAGCGCGATTGACTTGTTTGAGGAAGAGGTAAACACTGCCAAGGTTATGTTTATCAACCCCAAACAGGTGACCCAGCTACGCAAAGACCCTGATTTTCTTTCCGCTGACAAATACGGCGGGCAAAGCGTTATTATGTCTGGCGAAATTGGTATGATTGCCAATACCCGCGTGGTTCCGTCCCGCAAGGTGGTACTTGATGGCACCAACACTTTTTACACCTGCCCTATCGTTAAATTAACCGAGGATGCAGAAACCGAGGATGAACTGCCGGCGATGATCATCTACTTGAAACGCGACACCAACGTAGAAACCGAACGCAAGCCCCGCAACCGCACCACAGAGGTAACCGCTGATAAAATGTACACTGTTGCCCTCACCAACGAGGCCAAGGTTGTACTGGCCCGGTTTAAGAAATAAGGGGGAATAGCATGTACAAGGCCTTAACATATTTTGTTGACCTCTTGGACGGTGGGCGTCCATACCAGCAGGGTGATATTTACCCTGCTGAGAAGGCGCCAAAGCCCACACCCGAACGTATTGCCGTCCTGCTTGGTTCCAACAACAAGCAGGGGCGACCCCTAATTTCAAAAGAGAATCAGGGAGAAATCCCAAAGAGCAAGGAGTGATATAGATGGCATCTACATACAGCGACTATGATTTTTATAAATCTGTTGGCGGAGCACTAACGGAAGCAGAATACAATGCTTCTGTGCATGAAGCCAAGTATGAGATTGATTTTCGCACTTTTGAGCGGGCGGCAACAGCTCCCGCAGAAATGGCAGAAAAAATCAAAATGTGTGAATGCAAGCTGGTAGATGCCATCCACTCTTATAAAAAGACCTATGAACTTTTACCGAATGGGATTGCCAGTATAAGCAACGACGGTTTTTCTGTATCTGCCGGCGCTAGGGCAGACAGTGGCACAAGCACGGCCTCTGCCGAGCAATCGGCATACCAAAGTATCTGCCTTAAATACCTTTCTTTGCCTATAAATCTGATGTTTGCGGGGGGATGTTGGTGCTAGGGTTTGATGGTGTTATCACGGTGTACAACACAAAATATAACCCTGAAACGGGCTTTGATGATTATCACCATACTGTTGTGAAAAAAGTGTCGTGGCACAGCCAAAACAAAGTCATCACTGCTGGCAGCGGACTTGTATACGCGGAAATATTCAAAGTGCGTGTACCTGAATTTGCAGAGTGCGGCAAGGTTTTTGTTTTACCAGAGAACTACACCGACCCTGCAACGCAATATACTTTCGCCGCAGGAGATGTTGTTATCAAAGGCGAATTTGCCGCGGCGACAAACGGAACAGCGATTGCAGCGATTTCCAGAGATAACTCGCAGGCTTTTACTGTACTTGCCTATCACGACAACCGGCGTATCGGCCTAAAGCACATCTATGTGGAGGGCAAATAGTGGATAACAAAAAGCTGGTTATTACAACTCCCAAGGGCGAAGTGTTCACTATCAAGAGCAAAAACGGCACCGTGCAGGCTCAATTGGTTTGGAACGAAGACTTTGGACGCGAATGGACAAGCAAATATCAATCAGCGCAAGAAAAGCTGGACATGGAAATTATGCGGCTCATGGAACCATATATGCAGATGGACACCGGAGCCATGATTATGTCTATGCGCCTTGCAACACAACCGGGTAGCGGCAAAATACGCGTCAATACTCCTTACGGACGTAAAGTGTACTACTCTAAATCATCCGTAGGGCGTACCACCGGCGCACTTCGCGGCCCTTATTATTTCCATCGCATGAAAACCGATAACAAAGATTATCTGCGGAACTTTGCCGCGCAAAATGTAGGTGCAAAATAATGAGTTTGACCGAAAACCTGTACAAGTATTTCTGTGCCTGCCCTCTTGTGGACACCGCAAATAAACTCAACTTTAATTTTTTGGGCGAAAAGCCCACCGAATACACAATTGAGGAAGTACCAGAAACTCCTGTTATACAACAGTACGTAAGTGGTTCTTCTATCCGGCAGAAAACTTTTTATTTTGCCAGCCGCGAAGAGTACGGACAAGATGCCCGAGTGCAGATAGAAAAGAGCGGTTTTTATGAGCAGATGCAAGTTTGGGTAGAGGAGCAAAACCGAAAGCGCAGATACCCCTGCATGCTTGAGGGGCAAACAGCAAAAAGAATCGAATGCCTCTCCAGCGGTTATCTGTATACAAGCGAAACGGATACTGCGCGATATCAAATACAATTACGATTAACCTATTTTCAAAAAGGAGAAAGAGCATGAAATTATCCGAACTGATGACCGGCCTTACGCCCAATCCTGATTTCGAGGGCATAGCTACTGCTGATGACTTTGTTCTTGCTGTTGATTTCAGCGGCACCGCAGCCGGCCCCAAAGATTATATTGTTGCCCAAGAAGGCATCACGGAGCATTCTGCCGGGCTAACTGCCCAATCGGGAGAAAGTAACTATATGCGCGCTGGGCAGCAAACCACAAAAACCGGCACGCAGCGGGTTTTAACCTTGAACGGCGACGTCTATATTGGCGACGAATTTCAAGACGCCATACTAGCGCACAAGCTGAAATACGGCACCGGCAACGCAGTTATTAAGCCATATGTGTATTTCAACCTGCTTACTGGCAAGGGCGAAAAAGGAAAAATAAGCATTATTGTAAACAATGACGCTTCGAACGGCGCCGGCAGTAATGCTGGCATTTCCGCAACCTTGACGGGGCGTGGTGTACCAGAAGAATACACCTATTCCGGCGCATAAAGCGCATAAGATAAGTAAAAACAAAGGAGAGGGTAAAAGCCCTCTCCTTTTTTGCAGGAGGACATAATGGTTAAAATAAACGGCGTTGAACTCGATTTCAGCCTTACTGACCCTGATTTTTTAAGGAGGGAGCAGGAAGCGATAAAAAAGAAAGACGAGCGTATAGAGCAAGCTCCCGAGGTGGCAAGCGTTGAAAAAGACCCTAAAAAATACATTCAGTTTTTAGAAGCTTACACCGATATTTTCAAGGCTTATTTTGACGAAACCTTTGCCCCGGGAACGGCAAACAAGATTCTCGGCGAACACCCCGACTTAGAAGCATGCCTTAGCGCACATGATGAGTTTCGGGACGCTCTTTTAAAATCCTCTGTTGAGTTGGCAGAGCGCATGACCCGTATCTCTAATAAGTATGCACCCAATGGCGCCACGCGCAAGGAATAACCATGAATATCCTTTTGGAACACGGCCTGCCTGATAAAATAAGTGGCGTTCCGATTATGCCTGATTTTCGTAACATGATACGCTTTGAGGCGATTCTGCAAGATGAAGAGCTGACCCCTTATGAAAAAACGGAACATGGCCTACGCCAACTCTTTAAGCAAATTCCCCAGGGCTTTGAACAATCTATAAAAGACCTCGTTTGGTTTTATATGCGCGGAGCGGAACAGGCCAAACGCACTGGCAATCGCAAGGCTCGCGCCTACGACTTTTCTGCTGATGCAAGTTATATTTACTCTGCTTTTTACGCCTCGTATGGGATAAATCTCACTACGGTGCGTTTTTTACATTGGTGGGAGTTTATGGCACTGCTGGAGGGATTACCCGAAAGTACGATGATGGCAAAAATAATGGGCTATCGCACTATGGATATAAACAAAATCCAAAACAAAGAAGTGCGGGAGCAGTATTTAGCCTTACAAAACCAATGGGCGCTTAAATCCAATCACTACATCGGCAAAAGTGTCGAAGAAATTCAGACTGCAAACAAGGAAAAATGGAAACGTCGCTTTGAAGAAGCGCAAAAATCAACTAGGGGGGGATAATTCATGGCATACGATGGTTCTTTAGTCTTTGATTCCAGTATGGATTCCTCCGGCTTTCAGAAAGACGCAAACAAGCTTTCCGACATTGTAAAAGGCCTTGGTATATTCAAAGTCCTTTCTGCCGGCGTGCAGATGGTGGCAAGTTCTGTTGATGCCGCGATTGCCCGCGTTGATACCCTTAACAAGTTTCCGCAGATGATGGAAAAAATGGGGTTTAGCGCAGAGCAGGCAGACACATCTATAGATAAGCTATCCAATGGAATACAAGGGCTGCCAACCAAACTAGACGATATCGTCTCTTTCACACAACAGTTGGCTTCTATGACGGGGGATTTGGAGGGTGCAACCAATACCGCCTTAGCGCTAAACAATGCCCTGTACGCTTCGGGAGCTGCCTCGGAAGATGCCAGCCGGGCACAGTTACAATACACGCAGATGCTTGCCAAAGGTACAGTAGACATGCAGAGCTGGCGTACCCTGCAAGAAACAATGCCGTATGCTTTGCAAAAAACCGCAGAGGCTTTCGGCTTTGCTGGCTCTTCTGCACAAAATGATTTTTATAAGGCATTACAAAGCGGCGAAATCACTTTTGACCAGTTCAATGCAAAAATCATAGAACTAAACGCCGGCACCGGTGGCTTCGCAGAAGTAGCAAAAACAGCAACTGGCGGTTTTGCTACTGCTTGGGCCAACATGCAAACCGCGGTTGTACGCGGCACTGCAAATATAATAACCTCTATTGACAAGGGGTTGTCGCAGACGCGTTTCAAAAGCATCGAAACCGTAATTGTTTCGCTCGGAAAGAACTTTAAAGGTGCGTTAGATGTCGCTGCAGACGGGCTTAAGCTGGTGGCCGAAAATGCCGATACGGTTGCCTTGGTAGTTGGTGTTGCTGCGGGCGCTACTGTAACTTACAAAGTGGCAACCTTAGCCGTTATCCCCGCAGTAAAAGCATACTCAATCGCATCTAAGGAAGCATCTGCCGCCGTGTGGCTCTTGCAATCCGGCGAGACTGCTGCGACCGTGTCAGCATCAGGCCTTACTATCGGGCAATCTGTCCTAGCTGCCACAACTGGCGTTTTAACCGGCAAAATAGGGTTGGCAACCGCCGCCCAACTCATTTGGAATACAGCAATGGCAACAAACCCCATAGGGGCTGTAGTAGTTGCAACAGCAGCACTTGTAGCAGTTGTAGGGATTTTAGCTATCAACTTAAGCAAAGAAAGCGAAGAAAGCGCAAAGTTGACAGAAAATATAAAAGCCCTTAAAACCGAACACGACGAACTGGCGGATTCCGTAAAATCTTCCAAGGCTTCTTATGACGAATCTGTGGCTTCACTCGAACAACAGGCTTCTGCTTCCGAAGCGCTATACAACAAAGTAAAACAGTTGGCTAGCATAGAGAATAAATCCGAATCGGATAAATACCGGTTAAAACTGGCAGTAGACGCCTTTAACGAATCTGCCGGCAGGCAGTTGCTGGCCTATAACGAAACTACTGGCGCTGTAGATGGGCTTAATAAGAGCACCGAAAATTACATCACAAATCTAAAAGCGTCGGCAAAAGCCGAAGCCGACCGCAAAAGATTGGTTGAGCTATACGAGCAGCAAGCAAAGGCTATGCAAGGCGTAGAAGATGCACAAAAAAGCCTAATCGAAATTGAAGACGCAGGCGAAAAGATTTACAGAAACATTTTCGGGCGCGAATCAGACCACGGCGCATATTCTCAAAAATATATGGACGCTATGGATGTTCTGGAATCGTATCAACAAACGCTTGAAGAAACCAACCAGGGCATAGACGCCTTTACCGAAGAGAGTATCGCAAACTATGAAGCGCAAGGCGAAGCAATGGACAGCACCAGTACCCAGTTGGCGGAGCTCGCCGCAAAGTACGGTGTTACCACAGATGAAATAAACGCCAGCGTTGCCGCCAGCAGCCTTTCTCTCGATGAATGGGCTACCGCGCAGGAAGAGGCTGTAAAACGGCAGGAAGAGGCCTTAGAAACCTACACTGACGCTGTTACCAACATGCACAGCAAAATAAAAACTTCCGGGGAAATATCCGTTGCGCAGATGAACGCAAACCTTGAACACAATACTAAGGCTACTGAACAGTGGGCCGACAACTTACAAACCCTCGCTGCGCGGGGCCTTGACGAAGGGCTTTTACGTGAACTACAAGAAGCGGGGCCGGAATCTGCCGCTCTCGTAGCGTCATTGGTACAGGGAACAGATACCGAAATAGCAAAGCTTAACGAAAATCTTGCCTTGGCTGGTGAAACTGGAATCGCGGCTTGGATGAGCGCCTTTAACATAGAAGCCGAAAAAAATCCCGGAACCAGCGTTGTAGAGGACACTGCGCTGGGTATTAATTCCAGCACTGCATTAACTGACGCCTCAAAAAAGATGGTTGCAGACGCAAAAACGGCAGCAACAACGCAGGTGTCGGCCAGTAACTTTTCCACCGTAGGACGACAAATGGCGGAGGGTATTGCCGCCGGCATTAGAGCGGGACAATCCAGTATCACATCTGCTATAGAAAGCGTTATCAGCGCAGCCTTGGCGGCCGGTAATAAAAAGGCGGAGGTCAACTCTCCTTCTCGGCTGTTTAAAAGAGAGTTGGGTCTCCCCATCATGGAAGGATGGGCTCTAGGCCTCAAAGAGGGGCAAAAAGATGTTGTCAGCGGTATCACGGACACAATAACCGCAATGGAGCGGGTAGGTTCCGCGCTGTTTGTGCCTGTCGTAGCCCAACTGCAAGGCAGCGTAGAAGCTAACCAATCAGGGCTTACAATCGGCGCCACCGCGCCGTCATATAGCACCGGAAGCTCATTGGGCGTTGGCTCCAGCGTACACCTCGAGCAAAATATCTACGCCCCTCAAGCCCCTACCCCGTCCGAAATGACACAAGAGGGAATCGCTTTTATCGCCCAAACCGAATGGCTGCTGCCGTAAAGGAGAATCCATGAATCAAGATACAATAGTTGAATACAAAACAAAGCACGGAAGCGCTACCTTTGCTTTTGAAAGTGATTTTTGGATTGACAGCATAGACGGGGCTTCGTCCGTCACAATAAACATAGATGCCGTGCAATCCGTGCAGCAGACGGGCTCCTCTATATCAGGCCAGCAGGTACAACCCAAAACAATGGTTATCACTGGCGAAATCTTGGGAGATATTGAGAGAAATCGCCGCCGCATGCTTAACATAATTCGCCCTTTAGAGCCTGCACAATTGATGGTGATGCAGGATAGCTACACCGCGATTATAGACGGCTATCCATCTGTAACGCCTCTTTTTAATGAGGGTAACGGAAAACAGAATTTTCAGTTTAAATTCTATTGCCCTTGGCCTTACTGGAAGCTGGGCGACGTTGTCGCTACTCCCTTTAAAAGCGTTTTTCCCCTCTTTTCATTTCCCTTTAATACTGGCGGTAAGTGGTTCATCAGTAAATACAACGAATCTCGCGAATTGAATGTTCGTAACGCCGGCACAGTCTCCACAGGATTTCGCGTCGAATGGACGGTTACCTCAATCGTCACAGAGGGTGTGCTAAGATTGCAAAACTTGACAACGGGAGAATATATTCGTGCCGGCCTTTCTTCCGACTATGTTTCTGCCGGCAACGTGCTGGAATTATCTACAGTGGACGGCGACAGGCATTTCATCAACATGACAACCGGCAAAGGTCTTTACAACCAGCTTACGAACTTTACGGCGTTGCAGATGCGGCTTAGACCCGGAGACAACTATTTCAAAATGGACAATGAAGCGCTTGACACAAAGTGCACCATCTACGCGCCGCAGGGGGTGTTAAGCGGTGTATAACATCATGGCTATGGAGCGCATTGCAAACGCTCAAGGCGTGGGCAGCCTGAATATTACGGCGCCCATAGAGGGGATTTCTTCTTATCAGGAGATACAGAACTGGCAAGATTTTTCTGAATTGAAGACGGTTGTTTCCAATACGACCAAAAATATTGAAATACTGAAAGCCGGTGGCGGCATACTTTCGGACGATGGCATACTGTGGAAAACGGAAAGCGTCGATATTGAGGACAAAAAAATTACTGTGCGGGGCATAGACGCTATCAAAATGCACAATAATCAAGCCGTGCGAGGACAGCACACTATATCGGCTCCAGATGCAGGCTACTCCAACATGCTTCTTGCTGCTGCCGCTCCGGGGCGGGATTTGCTAACAGTAAACTTCCCCGCTAACTTCCCTGCCTTGCCCGCCCCGATGCAAATCTCTTGGGGCCATCTTGGCGATGCATTAATAAAATTAGCTTTGGCCGGTACTTTTGGCTACACCCCCCGCAAAAATGCAGGCGCCGGATATATGTACTCCGATGCTTACCTAGGCATTGACCGCACTCTTCCTCAAAACATGACCGGCCTCTTTTCCGACCAAATAGACAACATTGATACAATCCGCATTCTTGACGATATCTCAAGTTACAAGAATTTTGCTGTTGTCGCGGGCGAAGGCGAGGGCGCAGCGCGTATCTGGACAACCGTAGATATTCGCACGTCATCCTTGGAGCCGCTTAGAGAGTTGTTTGTAGATGCCCGTGACCTCCAAAAGCGGTATACGAAAGTTGACGCAAACGGAAGCACCTCGGAGGGCATTTACACGGACAGTGAATACTTGGAAGTACTGCGCAGCCGGGGCCGCGAAAAATTAGCGGAGGCAAAAAGAAAAAACCCAGTATCTATAAAGGCAACTGATTCCAGCATTATGCAGTATGGCATAGATTATGCGCTTGGCGACATCGTATCGGTGAGGTTAGAGAAATACCACCTTGACCTAACCGCACGAGTTTCTTCCATATATACCGTTTTGGAGGGTGGCAGCAAAACAGCCACCCCTTCACTTTCTGACTTCAAGATAATAGGAGAATAAAAAATGATAAGTATCTTTCCTCTTGACAATACTGAGTACGAAGCCAAAAATCTTGGTTCTTGGTGTGCGACACGTACCAGGGGCGTATTCTCCGCAGAAGACAGCTTTAGCGTTACTGCAGATGGGTCTATGAACCTTACGGTTTCTTCTGGCCTTGCATGGATGAAGCGGGATGAATGGTGGGGCGTGAATTTCTGGAATCCAGAAGAAACTGTTCTGCTCGTAACTCCTCCCGTGGGTGTATCCTCTACAACCTATGCCGTTACCTTAAAGCACGACAAAGTGAATGACTCTGGCGATATATATTTAAAGAAACCTGATTCACCAGAGCTGTTGCCTTTGCCTACCCGAGATAATTTGACCGAAGAATTAATTGTGGCTTATGTACTAATTAATAGCGGGCAAACCTCAATAACACAAGCCGCGGTTACCGATACTCGCCTTGATGGAACCCTTTGCGGCCTAATGCGGGACGGAGTAAGCGGTATCCCTACCGCGGGTCTGCAGGAGCAGGCAAAGCAGTTGCTTGACCTTATAGAGGCCGAGTTGGATAGCCTAAATGCTGGCACCGAAGTCATGCTAAAGACCGACTACGCCCCAGATTCGACTGCTGGTATCGAGAATGGCGAATTGCGCGTCATATCTTCTCATCCTCATTTAGGCTCTAAGTACGATGTACGCTTTGACATGCCTTTAGACTATACGCCAGTATCCAAAGTTTTCATTGACAACATTGAATGCACCATACGCAACCCCAAAACCATGGTGGAAATGCTATATGAAAATGCCCCAACCGCTCCATCGTGGCTTGAACGAAATGGAACTGACGCATTCATACAATCGGGAGGGGCTACACCCGAGATTCCGACAGAATATAGACGTATATTTTATGCCACTACAGCAACATGGCCGGGCGACGAAAGAGAGGGCGACATATTGGCGGTGTACAGCTAATGGGTAAACAATTTGCCATTATAGGCGGCGCAAGCAGGGAAATAAAAAGGAAGCTTGCCATTGTAGACGGCGCAAGCAGGGAAACAAAAAACGAATTTGCCATTATAGATGGCGCAGCCCGAAACGTATTTAAGCGGGCCGTAACAATTAGCGTAAGTAACGCAGGCTATGCCGCGGGAACCAACCAAAAAACATGGAGTGACGCGGCAAGCGTAACCGAGTACGTAGCCGCCGCGCCTGCGATAACAGGCCGGGTTTGGCTATATATATATTATGGCGGATGGTCATATGGTGACGCATATGCAAAAGCGCGCCGCGGGCCGTTTGAATCCGACTTGACCGGGGAAACAAACCTTAACGGCTCCACGGCGGGCAAATTTGGGACTTACAACAATATACTGACCATTAATGGCACTGCTCCACATGTAATAATACGCCGGGCAGGGGCAAGCCAAGGCAGCGGCGGCATATACGCGAGGGTTATGTGTGTCAAGTTAGATGCAGTAGACGCGGCTATGGGCAGGCAGATAACGCTTGCAGAATGTCGGAGCATAATCGGGTACAACTGGACAGGCAGCAAATCCATAACAATAGAGCCATGAGAGGGGCGCAAAAAAATGAACAAAGTGAAGTTTGCTAACAAAAAAGAATACGACTTGGCGCAGCCTGCAACGATAGAAACGCGCCTTGAACGGGGAGCGCAGCGGGAGGTTATGACGCTTACGCTGCCCGCTGAAACGAGCATTGAAAAAATACTTGCCGACGCCCAAAGCGGGACGGCAACGGCCAGCATTACCTTGCTGACGGGCGAAGACGGAAAAACGCCGTTTGTATACACGGACTTTTCCGTCTTTTTGTCGGGAGGCCTCGAGGTACAAGAGAGCACGGCAGAAGATGGCACGCCGCAACACAATACATTTGCCGTTGTGCAGCTGGGACGATTGACCTATATAGAAAAGCAGCTGGCCGCACTTGGCGTCAAGGTGTAGGGGAGGAGAATAAAACATGGGAAATTCCGCGCTTATTACCAAAATACTGCCGGTTGCGGCAAAAAACTACAGCGCAGGCCGGAGCGCCCGAGGCGGTAAAATATCGGAAATAACCTTACACCATGCGGCAGGTATATTGACCGTAGAGGGCATAAAAAACTCGTGGAAAAACAACAACGTATCATCCACATACGGCGCAGCACACAAAGAAATTGCACTATACGTTGCCGAGGCGGATGTGCCGCACACAAACGGCAATTGGGCCGCCAATCTGCGCGCCGTAACTATCGAAATTGCAAACAGCGGGCTTGCACCGAATTGGCCCGTTGCCGACGATACGTTGGAAACGGTTATAAAGCTGGTTGCAGATATTGCAAAAAGGAACAGCCTTGGCACTCTTGTACCGGGCAAAAACCTTACTTGGCACAGTGTGTACGCGGCGACAGCTTGCCCCGGCCCTTATTTGTTAGCAAAAATGCAATACATCGCAGATGAAGCAAACAAAATAAACAACACCGAAAACGCAGGGAGAGAGGTAGAAGAAATGCAAATGAGTACAAAGCCCGTAAAAATGCAGCTTGGCCCCATGAGCGGCGGCGACCTTGATACAATGCGCAAACTACTGGATGGCCTAAAGATTGCGTATACCGAGGATGGCGGCTATATCAAAACTGCTGACGTAAGCACCGGCGACCAAAACACCATTTTGCAAAAAGCTGTTGCGCTGGGGCTTGGTTTCGAGCCTTTGGTAACCACTATTGCCGATTGCATCCCCCGGGCCGATTATGATGCTATGCGCACCCGTGCAGAAACAGCAGAAAAAAAGCAAGGTGAATATCTGCTGTGCATCGAAAATGTAAAAAAGGCGGTGCTGTAATGGAATGTCTAAAATCTATCATCTTGTCTTTGGCGACAGCACTGGGCGTGACGACTGACACCGGCATATCTCAAGCCGATTATGATGCAATGCAAGCACGCGCCAAAACCGCAGAAAAAGACCTTAACGACCTGCAGAAAGAAATTGTAACGGCATTACAAAAAGCCACCGCCGCCGAGGCGGTAGCCGACGAACAGGCCGCCACGATTATGGAACAAAATAAAAAAATAGACGCCGTTATTGCGGCGGTTGATGGAGTTTAAACATGAACATAAAAACTATTTATTACGGCGGGCTAAGTATCTTAGCTGCAATCGGCGCTTGGATTGCTGCCGCCCTCGGAGGGTGGAATGCAGCTTTGCAAACTATGTGTATCGTAATGGCTGTGGATTACTTTACTGGGATTATATGCGCGTTATTTTTTAAAAGCAGTACCAAAAGCGAAAGCGGTTCTTTTAACAGCAAAGCAAGCCTTATAGGACTCCTCAAAAAAGGGGCCATGCTGTTTGTGGTACTGCTTGCGTATAATTTAGACAACTTGGCCGGCACACTGTTTCTGCGGGAAGCTGTGATATTCTTCTTTATCGGCAATGATGGTCTATCCATCGTAGAGAACTTGGGACTTATGGGTGTGCCGTTGCCGAGCGTGATTAAAAATGCTTTTGAGGTTTTAAAACAAAAAGGTGATAATGGAAAAGACAATACCGGAGATACATGAAAAAATTCGCCCATTTTGGCAAAATGATTGACAGAAGATTTGCAAAGTGCCCTTCCCGCATTTTGTGCGGAAACTTCTTTACAAAAAGAGAAAACACCAAGCAACTTGCCTGATGTTTTCTCTGCTTCTGAAGAAGCTGTGCTTAGTTTATGTGGCTCGCAAGGAGCCTGTGTTTAATTATATTATCACATGCCAACTTCAATTGCAAGCATTTTGTTAAGTGTTTTTTGTGAAATATGAAGCAATTACAGCGTCTATAGCATCGAGCTGCTCAACAGATAGTTTCGCAAGCGCCGGTGGCGCTTTTGGTTTTATTATTCGCAATTTTGAAATAGCCCTCGCATGAAGAGGAATCGCGTATGAATCCGCTCCAGGAAGAACTTCTCCCAAAAATACTTCTGATTCGTGCAATCGCTCTCTGGTTTTAGTTCCTCCCAGTGTAGCGATCGGAACTATAGTAACGACGGGCTGCGCTACTGGATTTTTCTCGATAACAACAGCGTATCGCTTGCCGCCCTGCTCGTTTCCTACGTTGTATCCCATCTCTACCAAAACGATATCACCTCTTTTGTATTTCATTAGGCGAGAGGGGTCGAATTTTTTTCGAACGGGAGGTAATTTGCCCAAGTATTAATCCAATCACAGATAAGATGTTGTTGCTTGTCTTCTAATTGCAGGATGCTTTGTTTAAGGTGCAAAAGCGAAGCGTCAATGTCACATTCAGGCACCGGACCTGAGATAACCTTTTTATGCTTACTTCTTTCCAAATAAACCACCACTTTTTTAAAATTTAATTAAATATTATCATATAAACAAAATTTGTCCAACAGAATTATTAATTCTTGAAATATTTCTTGCACTATACTCACTCCCCGGAGCTTCCCTCGAGGCTCCGGATTTTTATTTATAAATTTTACGTAAGCGGGTTATTATATGGGTTATTATTATAAAAAATGCCGCCATATCTTACGATACAACGGCATAAATCATGGTGGAAGCTAAGGAACTCGAATCCCTGACCCTCTGCACGTCAAGCAGATGCTCTACCAGCTGAGCTAAGCTTCCACGTTCGGCTAAAGCCTTTTAGCCGCTAAAGTAGTATACTATATATTTACCTCTATTGCAATATTTAAAACAGCACAGGTTCATCTTATTTTGCGGCTGTTTTTAGGGCGGCATTTTTGCGCTTTGTTGGGTTTTGGCCATACATATAGATACAAAAATCCGCCTAAAAAACATAGGCAAGCACCGCTTAAAATGCTATACTTTATTTGTAAGTACGCATTAAATACGTATTGCTTTGGTGTACCAACGCAACAATTGCATTTATTAAGGGGAGAGATTGGTTATGGTTCCAGCAGCAAACATATGGGGGTTTTTGTTCGCGTTTTTACTTACCGGCATTTTGCCCATTGTTCTTTTAATTGTGCTTACCATTAAAAAAAAGCTTAATATACGGCCCATGTTTACCGGCATGCTTGCCTTTTTTATTTCTCAAATTGTGGTACGTATACCTCTTATGAATCTGCCGCCCATTTTGAGCAGTTTAGTTGCATTGGCCGCATCAATGCCGTTTTTGTACCTTTTTATCATCTCTTTTACTGCCGGCTTGTTTGAAGAAAGCGCCCGTTTAATTGGCGCCAACCTTTTAAAAAAGAATCGTACTTTTAAAGATGCGTTTTCTTTTGGGGTTGGGCATGGCCTGTGCGAGGTTATTATTGTTGTAGGCCTTACCCACCTTACCAACATTATTTACAGCCTTCTTATTAACTCCACCGGTGTTTTGCCCGGCGTATCTGCCTCCGACCCAGCCTTTATGATACTTTTGCAGCAGATTGTGGCTGCGCCGCCTTTATTGGTGCTTGCCGGAGTTATAGAGCGTGTTTCTGCTGTTTTACTGCATATTTCTCTTAGTATCTTTATTTTTTACGGGGTCAACTCTCGCCGTGTTTGGCTGTGGTATCCCCTTTCTATTGCCATACACGCCGCTTTTAACTTTATACTTTTATGGGTGGCAAACTTTTTAAACATATGGCTGGCAGAAGCTTTTGGCGTTGTGTTTGCCGTACTTTTGCTCTTGTACGCAAAGTCTTTGCGGGGGCGTTTCCCGGCGGAGGCTACGCCATCGGCAGTGGATGCCGCACCACCATTTTTGCCGCCAGAAACCCCCGCACCACCCCAGTAAATACGCTTCACGCAGTCTTCACAATGCGGGTTTATTGTAGCTTTATATCGTATTATGCCTATAATGGAGGGGTGTTTGCATGGCACATATTTTAGTTGTAGATGATGAAGAGAAAATCCGCGCGCTGGTAAAAAAATACGCCGCGCTTGAGAACCATACCGTAACCGAAGCCGCAGACGGCCTTGAAGCGGTAGAAGCCTGCCGCAAAAACACCTTTGCCCTTGTGGTAATGGATGTAATGCTGCCCGGGCTGGATGGATTTTCTGCCGTGCGCGAAATACGCAAAAATACCTCGGTGCCGGTAATTATGCTGTCTGCCCGGGGCGAAGAATACGACCGTATCCACGGGTTTGAATCTGGCGTGGACGATTATGTTGTAAAGCCCTTTTCTCCCAAAGAGCTGATGATGCGCATAGACGCCGTGCTTAAACGCACCGCTGGCGCAAGCGCCGTGCCGGTACACGAAGAATATCTTTCGGGCCCTTTAAGCATCGATTTTACCGCCCGCGTTGTGCGGGTAAACAACGTAATTGCAGAGCTTTCTCCCAAAGAATGCGAGCTTTTGTTTTACCTTGTGCGCAATCGCGGCATTGCTCTTTCTCGAGAGCAATTGATTACCGCCGTGTGGGGGTACGACTTTTTTGGAGACGACCGCACGCTGGATACCCACATAAAAACCCTGCGCAAAGCGCTGGGAGACGCCAGTACGCAAATTGTAACCCTGCGCGGTATCGGCTACCGCTTTGACGGGCAGGAGGAAGCATGACGCGCAAAAAAACAGGTGTTAAGTGGCGCATATTTGGCTCTTTTATGGCGTTTGGCATTTTAATGCTGGTTCTTTTGTGGGTACTGCAAACCGTATTTTTAGACCAATTTTATTCTGCCGTAAAGCTGTACCAGGTACAGCAGCAGGCCGATGCGATTGCAAGCGCTGTAGCCGAGGATGACGACAGTTGGCGGCGCAACGTGCAGGGCCGGGGCGATTTGAACGCCGAGCTGTACATCCCCTCTGCGGAGGATGACGGCGAAACCGTTATCCCCGATTTCCCCGAGCGCATTTTTTCTCGCCTAACACAGCAAGAGAAAAAAGACCTGTACCAAGAAACCCTGCAAAACGGTGGCAAGCTTACCCGCCTGTACTCTATAGAGCCCACCGGCCCCAGCGGCCCCCTGCATGTGTCCGAGCGGCGCAGCGTAGTAGCCGCCCGCCTGCTGGAAAAACCAGACGGCACCGAGGTGCTGCTGATTGTAAGCTCAGACCTTACCCCTGTACAGGCCACTGTGCAAACCCTGCAAGTACAACTTGTTTGCGTAAGCATTATTATGTTGCTGCTGGCGTTTGGGGCAGCTGTTTTGCTTTCTCGTAAAATTGCGCAGCCCATAGAGGGGCTGAACCAAAGCGCCCGCAAGCTTGCGGGTGGGCAGTTTAAGGCGCCTCCCAGTGCAGGCGCCTACCGCGAGGTTACCGAGCTGTCGGAGACACTTTCGCACGCGGCGGCAGAGCTTTCTAAAACGGAGGCTCTGCGGCGCGAATTGATTGCCAACGTAAGCCACGATTTGCGCACCCCCCTTACCCTTATTGCAGGCTACAGCGAGATGATGCGGGATATACCCGAAGAAAACACGCCAGAAAACATACAGGTGGTTATAGACGAATCCCGTCGGCTTTCCTCCCTTGTGGCAGATTTATTGGATCTTTCTCAGTTGCAATCGGGCACTGTGCGGATGAAAAACGACCTGTTTAGTATTACCGCCGAGGTACGCAGCATTGTGCTGCGTGTATCCAAGCTTTCGGAGGCCGAGGGTCACTCGTTCCATTTTGAATCGGACAGCGAGGTACAGGTACATGGCGATGCTACCCGCATTGGGCAGGTGGTATACAACTTTTTGCTAAATGCTATGGTACATGGCGGCGAGGGTAAATCGATTACTGTGCGCCAGCAAATACAGCAAAACTGGGTGCGTATAGAGGTATGCGACGAGGGCGGTGGCATTGCATCGGATGAATTGCCCCATATTTGGGAGCGCTACCACAAATCCGGCGGCAACGGCAGTGGGCTGGGGCTTTCTATTACCCAAAGCATATTGCAGCAGCACCCCGGCGCAAAGTTTGGGGTAGAAACCGCCCTTGGCACCGGCAGCACCTTTTGGTTCTCTTTGCCTTTGGCTACATAATTTGCAGCATATATTATTTGCATAGGTTTATTGCCCGGCGGCTGTTGTATTGCCTGCCGGGCAATGCTTTTGCTTATTTATGCACTATTATGGTTTTTGATGTTAAAACAATATTTATGGTATAATTTGTGCAAACTTGTTTTGCCGCTTGCGGGGCGGCAGGGCCTATTCAGGAGGCATCATGTCTTTAATTGTAAAACGCACACTGCTAAGCGGCATTTCTCTTTTAATGCTTCTGGTTCTTTCTGCCTGTTGGGCTGCACCCTCTATGCCCGCATCCTCGGTTTCTTCAAACACTTCTTCGCAGAGTACCGATGTATTTGCGGCCCTTTATATTGGCACATGGGCCGCCACCGAGGTTACCCCCAACGAGGACAGCACCCTTACCGAGCAAGACCTTGCCATGATGACAGAACCCGATACGCTGTTTAAATTTACCCTGCGGGAGGACGGCACCGGCACCCTGTATGAGGGCAAACGAGCCGTTGGCAATGTTATTTTTATTGCATACCCGCATAAGGTAGAACTTTACTTAGAAGAAGATACCTCTTCTGCATTGGATTTTGAATGGCAGAAAGGCCGCCTTTTAATGCAGGCCAGCGGCATGCAGGTTTATTTTGATAAGGTATAGCATTTGCACTTTGTGTATTTATAAAAGAAAGGCGGCGGCATAATGCCCATAGTATGTGTTCGTCATGCAGCGCTGCAAGATGCAGAGGATATTGCCCGCTTAAACCGCGATTTTCTTGGCTACAGCTACAGTGCCGCAACTACACACAGCCAGCTTGCACCCCTGCTTAACAGCCCCGCGCACTGCATATTGGTGGCAGAAATAAACGGTAACCTTGCAGGTTATATACATGCGGCCGATTATACCCTGCTTTATCAGCCGCCCCTTAAAAATATTATGGGCCTTGCGGTAGATGCCGCCTACCGCCGTATGCAGGTAGGCCAGCAACTGCTGCACGCAGCCGAAGAATGGGCCCTGCAAACCGGCGCAGCAGGCATTCGCCTTACATCCGGCAGCCCCCGCACCGATGCGCACGAGTTTTACAACGCCTGTGGGTATACCAAAAGCAAAGAGTCTTTTAATTTTATAAAATTATTTATACCTAACTAATATTTTACTTCCTTTTTTAAAACTACTGTTTTTATTAAATTTTCGTGATACAATTATAAATACAAAATTTATTTGCAGGAGGTTACTTATTATGGGTGCTTTCGGATTTTTAAAAAATTCTAAATTCCTGTTTTTTATTGGCGGGCTTGCTGCCGGAACAATTGGTGTTAAGGCTTTAAAAAGCAAATCGGCCAAAAAACTGGCTGTAGCCGCGCTTGCCAAAGGGATGGAAGTACAGGATAGCGCCAAAGCAACCTTTGCCACCATAAAAGAAGATGCGCAGGATTTGTACGCCGAGGCAAAAACCCAGGCCGCGCAAGACACCCAGCCCGAGTAGCCTTATACAACAAAACCCATATGCAAGTTGGTGTACCATACAGGCCCTGCCTGTGGCGCACTGGTTGTTGGTGCGCCGTGTATGCCAAAAGGTATGCCCGGCGCTTTTTGCATTTTTACGCACATTTGTAAAGGCGGCAGGCCCTTGCCTATAAAATAAACACTGCCAAGAGAGGCCCTATGAAATATTCTATTGTAAGTGATTTGCCGGGCAGAATACGGGTGCGCTGCGGTAAAAACGTGCTAAGCGCCGAGCAAGCCCAGGCCATAACCACCACCGTTGGCGCACTGCCCTATGTGCAAAAGGTGCAGGCGTCCGCCTACAGCGGTGGCATTTTGGTTACTTATACGGCCCCAAACCGCAGCCTGCTGCTAGAGGCTTTAAAAGAAATTAAGCTTACACAGTTGCAACTGCCGCAGCAAGATGCCCTTGTACCCCAAAATATGCAGATAGACAACAGCTTTTTTCAGCAGTTGTTTGTTTTGGTGCGCAACCACTTTTTGCGCCGCTGGTTTGTGCCTGCACCCCTGCGCAACCTGTATGTAATATACCGGGCTGCGCAATATGCACTGCGTGCGGTGCGGTGCCTGCGGCAGGGCAAAATGGGCGTGGATGTTTTGGATGGTGCCGCTGTTGCGGTTTCGGCCTTGCAAGGCAATTTTTCTACCGCGTCCAGCATAATGCTGCTGCTTAAAATGTCTGATTTATTAGAAGAATACACCCACGAAAAAGCCAAAACAGCCCTTACCCAAAGCCTTGTTATTCAGGTAGACCAGGTATGGGTAAAAAAAGGCGATGAAGAAATACCTCTGCCCCTTTCCCGCATTGTACCGGGCGATAAAGTAATTGTGCGTACCGGCTCGCTTATCCCGGTAGATGGCACCATATGCGAGGGTGAGGCGATGGTAAACAAATCGTCTATGACAGGCGAGCCTTTGGCGGTGTTTAAACAGCCGGGCGGCGGGGTTTTTGCGGGCACCGTGGTAGAGGATGGGCAAATTATAGTAGAAGCCCGTACCGTAAACGCAAACAGCCGCATTAACCAAATTGCAGGCATGATTAACGAATCCGAAGCGCTGAAAGCCTCTGTGCAGGGCAAGGCAGAACGAATTGCCGACGGGCTGGTTCCCTTTAGCTTTGGGCTTGCCGCCGCCGTGTTTATTTTTACCGGCAACCTGCGCAAGGCGCTTTCGGTTTTATTGGTAGATTACTCCTGCGCCATCAAGCTTACCACCCCTATCTCTATTATTTCTGCCATGAAAGAAGCCGCAAACCACGGCATTGTGGTAAAGGGCGGAAAATATTTGGAGGCCATGGCCGAAGCCGATACCATTGTGTTTGACAAAACCGGTACCCTTACCGTGGCAAACCCCACCGTAAGCAAGGTTGTTCCGTTTGCAAAATACACCCGAGAAGAAGTATTGCGCACCGCCGCCTGTTTAGAGGAGCATTTTCCACACAGTGTGGCGCGCGCCGTGGTAAACAAAGCAAAAGAAGAAAACCTGCGCCACGAGGAAGAACATACCGATGTAGAGTATATTACTGCCCACGGCATTGTTACCGCTTTTAAAGATAAGCGGGCGGTAATTGGCAGCGCCCATTTTGTATTTGAGGACGAAAAAGTGCCCCTTACCAAGGCGCAAGAGGCATTAATAGAAAAAGAAGCCGGGGACGATTCGGTTATCTTTTTAGCCATAGGGGACAAACCCGCCGGTTTTGTTTGTATACAAGACCCACCCCGGCCAGAATCGGCCGAGGTAATAGCCGCCCTAAAACAAACAGGCATTAAGCAGGTGGTAATGCTTACCGGAGACAGCGATTATGCCGCAAAAATAGTGGCCCAGCAACTGGGGATAGACTGGTACCGCGCCCAAGTGCTGCCAGAGGATAAGGTTGCCATTATACAAGATTTAAATGCAAAGGGACACAAGGTAATTATGGTGGGCGATGGCATCAACGATTCGCCAGCGCTTGCTGCCGCCGATGTATCGGTTTCGATGCGCAGTGCTTCTGACATTGCCCGGGAAGTTGCCGATATGACACTGCTTACCGATGATTTGCACGCGCTGGTAACAATACGCCGCTTAAGCGTACAAACCATGCGGCATATTAACCACAACTTTGCCTCTATTATTGCCCTAAACACCGCATGGCTTTTGCTGGGCATTGGCAACATTATTACCCCCTCGGCCGCTGCCCTGCTGCACAACCTTACCACCCTTGCCATGAGCGCGCAAAGCATGCGCCCTCGCCTTACTTCTGCCAGTTTTGCACCACTGCCGCAAACACCGCTCGCACTGCCTGCCGCAGATTAAATGTATTACAATAAGGAGAAAACAAATGAAAAACCACAAATTTTGGGGATGGGCCGCTGTATTTTGCATGGTAATGGCTATGGTTACAGGGTATAGCCGCAAGTAAGCTTTTGCATGCTGCTTTATGCTTTTACTTTATCACCCCAATAACCCCCCTGCCTTTACAAAGTTTTGTAAAGGCAGGGGGGTTATTGGTTTATACTAAGGCAGGGCATGCAACCCGCCCGCAACATCAATACCGGAGGCTGTAATATAAGATGCCAGCGGCGAAAGCAAAAAGGCAACAGCCGGGGCAACATCTGCCGGTACCCCAAACCGTTTAAAGGGAATTTTTCTCTTTTTCACTTCTTCTGCAAGCCACTGCGCATATACAAGCTTACTGCCCGATTTTTTATAGCGCTCTTCTTGTCGGTTTGTATCTATAGCGCCTATGTTAAGGGTATTTACGCAAATATTATCTGCTGCCAAATCGGTTGCAAGCATAAAGGCCACTTGCTTAACCGCCGCCCTTGCGGCACTTACTGCCGCCATGCTTCCATCCGGCAGGTTTGCAGTAACTCCATTTATAATTACCACTCTGCCCGCGTCCGATTTTTTAAGTTGTTCCACTGCCACATGTGCCAAATTTAATACGCTCATCATTTTTACTTTGTACTGCCGCATCCAATCATCTTCTGTGGTATTTAGTACATCTCCGGTGCTGCCGGCACCTGCATTTGCAACAATGCCATCCAGCCACCCAAAACGTTGCACTGTTTGTTTTATGGCGTTCTGCATATCACTTTTATTTTCCACATCGCACTTAAATATGGCACAGTTATGGCGCAAATCCTGTGGCAGCTTGGTATGCATATGTTCCAGTTCATTTATATTTCTTGCACAGGTTGCCACAAGCGCTTTCTCGTTTAGCAATTGCAATACAATTTGTTTGCCAATGCCTTTGCTGCCGCCGGTAACAAAGTATACGCGGCCTTGCATTTGTAAGTCCATATGCGTTCCACCCCAGCATTTATATTTTTATCAGTACAGTCTATTTTATTTCATCCCCTAGCTCCTGCACATACTTTACAAGGGGCGCAATGGTTTCTTTATCCACAAAATCGGCTTTTTTGCCATATGTATCCCAAAACTCTTTTTCTTCGGCGGTCATATCTTCGTATTTTTTATCCCCAACGCTCATCTTCTTTTTCATTGCCATTAAAATGCGGTGCAGAGTGCCCAACTTTTTGTAGTTTAAGGCACCGCGCAAATGAAATACCTTTGTACCTTCTCGCATATGCTCGGGCAAATTGGTTTTGATTATATTGGCATAATTGGTAGTGGCGGGGTTAGCTGCCCCCACCGTAAAAACAACAAGCGCAGGGCAGGGGTTTTTGGTTACCAAATCTATGCCCAATATACCGCTTGCGTATAACCCTCCCCCATATACTATTAGGTCGTACCCGGCAAGGTCTTTGGCGGCTACCTCTTTTCTGTTTAGCAAATCGGCATTCAACTCTTCCGCTATCCACTGCGCATACTGCTGGGTAGAGCCATAATTGCTTTTATAAATTACTGCTGGTTTCATTTCTTTCTCCCCCTTTTGTTTTATACGGGTTTTATCGGAGTTTATGCATCCTGCATTGCCTGTAGGTTTTCCAGCATTTTTACAACTACCCCGCCCGCAATATCCAGTTTTTCCTGTTCTATCCCCGCAAACAGGTTGTTTAAAAAAAGCTGTGCATTTTTGCCGCTTTGGGCCACATATTGTTTGCCCTTATCTGTAATTTTCACATCATGGCTGCGGCGGTCTTGGGCATTGGTGGTAAGGCTTACCATTCCGTCGCGCCCAGCAGCCTCTAACATTTTGGCAATGTTTTGGCGGGTGGTATCCATTTCGGCCGCTATTTGGGTAACGGTGGGCGGCGGGTTTTGAGACATCTCAATAATATTGCGCAGTAAAAACCACTGCTTGGCAGAAAGCCCCTCTACCTCTTTATCCCCCACCACCTGCAACTTATTGGCAAGTACAAATATACCGCCAAACAGTAAATGCCGGGGGTTATCTGGCTTTTTCATTTACATACCTCTGCTTTACAATTAAATAAGCAACCTATTGCATATTATACGCAATGGGTTGCTTATCTGTCAAACAGTACTCTATCGGGGCGTTTGTCTTAATGCTGCTCCATTTGCAAACCGTCTGCTTTTTACAGGCGTATTTATAAAACAGATTTTACAAAACCCCCTGTAAGGCAATTGCCTTACAGGGGGTTTGCTTTTGTACAATACTGCCCGGCTTATACGCGCTGTACGCCTAACTCCACTGTTTCTCCGTTGATATTGTTTTCTTTGTGGAAGCCGTCCATTTCGCCCAGTTTCAGGGCGTCACCCAGCACATCGGCCGAGATACTTTGCCAGTTGTCCTCAATTACTTTTTCTATCTTTGCGTTTCCGCTTACATATACAAATATGTGGTCGGTTACATTAAAGTCTGCCTCTTTACGCATGGTTTGCAGCTTGCTTACCACCTCGCGCACAAGGCCTTCTTCTACCAATTGGGGGGTAAGGGTGGTGTCTATTGCCACCAGCACACCGTAATCTTCTACCACCGCAAAATGCTCGCGGGCTTTGGTATCTATCAGCAGGTCAGCTGTTTCCAGCTCTACCTCTCTGCCGGGTATGGCAAGCGTAAACTTACCGTTTGCATCCAGCTCGCGTTTTACCGCGTCGCCATCTACATCTTTTAGCGCTACCGAGATAGCACCCACATCTTTGCCAAACTTGGGGCCTACGGTTTTAAGCTGCGGTTTAAAGGTGTAGGTATTAAACGCGCCCACATCCTGCACAAAATCTACCGATTTGATGTTTAGCTCGCCCTCTATAATCTGTTGGTAATCATCGCTTAGGGCGTGGTCACACTTTACGTACATTTTGCCCAAGGGCTGGCGATTTTTAAGCGAAGAATTGTTACGTGACGCACGCCCTAAAGACACAATTTCCATGGTAAGCTTCATGTCTTCTTCCAGCTTGCTGTCTATCAGGGTTTCTTCCACTTTGGGGAAGTCTCCCAAATGCACGCTCTCGGGCGCGGTTGCGTCTACGCTGCGCACCAGGTTTTGATAAACCGATTCTGCCATAAAGGGCAGCATGGGGCTGGACGCCTTGGTAAGCAGTACCAATGCCGTATACAGTGTCATATAGGCATTTATTTTGTCCTGCGGCATACCCTTTACCCAAAACCGTTTGCGGTTGCAGCGCACATACCAGTTGCTTAAATCATCCACATAGCTGTCTAGTGCGTTGGCGGTTTCGGTTACTTTATAACCTGCAAGATTTTCGTCTACCGCTTTTACCATAGAGTAAGTGCGGGACAATATCCACTTATCCATAATGTTCAGCTTTTCGGGCTCCAGCTTATACTGGGTGGGGTCAAAACCATCTATATTGGCATACAAAATAAAGAAAGCATAAGTATTCCAAAAAGTACCCATCATTTTGCGCTGGCCTTCCAACACCACCTTGGGCTGAAAACGGTTGGGTAGCCACGGGGCCGAGTTGCTGTAAAAATACCAGCGCACGGCATCGGCACCGTACATATTTAGGGCTTCAAACGGGTCTACCGCGTTCCCCTTCGATTTGCTCATTTTTTGGCCGTTTTCGTCCTGCACAAGGCCCATAACAATTACGTTTTTAAAGGGAGCCTTATCAAACAGCAGGGTAGAAATTGCCAGCAGAGAATAAAACCAGCCGCGGGTTTGGTCTAACGCTTCCGAGATAAAATCTGCCGGGAACTGTTGTTGAAACAGCTCTTGATTTTCAAACGGATAGTGGTACTGCGCAAAGGGCATTGCGCCAGAGTCAAACCAGCAGTCTATAACCTCTGGCACACGTTTCATCTGCATGCCGCACTTTTCGCAGGCAATGGTAACATCATCTACGTAGGGCTTGTGCAGCTCTATTTCGTCCGGGCAGTTGGGAGAAAGCTTTTTCAGTTCTTCTATGCTGCCCACCGCATGGCGGTGTCCGCATTCGCATTCCCATATATTTAGCGGGGTGCCCCAGTACCTGTCTCGGCTAATGCCCCAGTCCTGCACATTTTCTAACCAGTTGCCAAACCGGTTTTTGCCAATGGTTGGCGGGTACCAGCTAATGGTTTCGTTATTTTTTATCAAATCGTCCTTTACGGCGCTCATTTTGATAAACCACGAGTTGCGGGCGTAGTAGATAAGCGGAGTGTCGCAGCGCCAGCAGAAAGGATAGCTATGCTCAAACGGCAGGGCCGCAAACAATAAGCCGCGCTCTTTTAAATCTGCAAAAATCAGCTTGTCGGCATCCTTGCAAAATACGCCGGGCCAGTTGGTTTCGGCTGTCATTTCGCCCTTGCTGTCTACAAGCTGCACAAAGGGCAAATTATAATTGCGGCCAATGCGAGCATCGTCCTCACCAAAGGCGGGGGCAATGTGTACAACGCCGGTACCGTCGCCGGTGCTTACATAATTATCGCAGGTTACAAACCAGCATTTTTTATCGGGCTGTACAAAGGTATACAGAGGCTCATATTCGGTATATTCCAAATCTTTGCCTGTCATTTTTTCCAGCACTTCGGCTTCTTCGCCCAGTACGCTTTCTACCAGTGCCTCTGCCAAAATATATACGGTACCATCTTTTTTAGCCTTTACATACACAACCTCGGGGTTTACGCAAAGCCCCACGTTAGAGGCCAAGGTCCAGGGGGTAGTGGTCCAGGCAAGTATATACTCCTCCTGCCCTTTTATCTTAAACTTGGCAATGGCAGAGGTTTCTTTTACATCTTTATAGCCCTGCGCAACCTCGTGGCTAGAAAGCGGCGTGCCGCAGCGCGGGCAATAGGGCACAATTTTAAAGCCCTGATATAAAAGGCCTTTTTCCCATATTTGCTTTAATGCCCACCATTCCGACTCGATGTAGTTGTTTTCGTAGGTGATATAAGGGTGCTCCATGTCTGTCCAAAAGCCCACGCGGTCAGAAAATTCTTCCCACATGCCCTTATATTTCCACACGCTTTCGCGGCATTTTTTAATAAAGGGCTCAACCCCGTATTTTTCTATCTGGTCTTTGCCGTCCAGCCCCAGCAGTTTTTCTACTTCCAGCTCTACCGGCAGGCCGTGGGTGTCCCAACCCGCTTTTCTAAACACTTTGTTGCCCTTTAAAGAGTGGTAACGGGGCAGCAAGTCTTTAATTACGCGGGTAAACACGTGGCCTATATGGGGCTGTCCGTTTGCGGTGGGGGGACCATCGTAAAAAGTGTACAGCTCCCCATCTTGGTGGTTGTCAAGGCTTTTGCGAAGAGTGTCGTTCTCTTTCCAAAAGTCTAAAACCTCTTTTTCCCTGTCTATAAAGTTTAGGTCTGACGATACGTTTTTAAACATACTGGCTCCTTTTCTTTGATGCAGGCAGGGAGATATAAACAAAAAGCTTCCGTCCCGAGAACAGGACGAAAGCAAAAGTTTCGTTAATACCACCTATCTCTGCATACCATCATATGCGCTCCCCATAACGGTGGATACCGGCACGGCTTATTACCCTTAGCGGGGTTGGGCCTGCAGCTCAAGAGTGATATTCAGCCTTGTGTTACTTGCACCGGGCTTACACTGTCTCCGGCTCGCTTTTGCTTTGGCACAGGGCGTACTGTCTCTATCCTAGCTTTTCTTTTATTTATGGTTTTATTTTACTGCAAAATACGCAAAAAGTCAACAAGATAGGCGGCTTTGCGGCCTACCATATCTGCCCGTTTGCTGCCGCAAAACCCACAGCCACAAATGGTTTTTATACCCTGCGCGCAAGGGCCGCCGCCTACTGCACAAACCATGCCGCTTTGGGGCTGTACACGGCACCCTTTTGCTCACCCCTCAAACGGGATGTCCTCGTTTTTTAAAGAGCTGTAAAACCGTACCGGGTAGGCGGTATCCACCACAAACTTTAACACACAATAATCGGGGTCTGTAACGCCCTGCTTATAGTACATGGTATCGCCCGACAGCCAAATCATCTCTTTGCTGGCAGCATCGGTTAATACCTGCATGGTGCCCTTAAACATAGCGCCCTGGTATTTAAAACGCCCTTTTTCAAAAAAATACAGGCAGGCCTTGGGGTTTTGCTGATACTGCGCCACCCTGCGGGAGGAAAGATTGGTAGAAAAATAAAAGCTTTGCAGTCCCTCGTGCTTGCGGGGTGGCAGCATAGCCTTGGTATTGGAAAATCCATCTTGATCTACCGAAGAAACAATGGCGGTTTTTAGGGTATCAATCCATGCTTCTAGTTTTTGCAGTGTCATGGCAAATTTTCTCCTTTTTGGCCTAAATAGGCCTGTAAGTTTTGCAGGCAGTGCTTTAGTCCCGCTTCAAACACCTGTATCTCTTGCTCTGTAAATCCGGTGTAAAACAGGGCGTTCATCTCTTGTGATACAGCATTATACTGCTGTTGCAGCGCAGAACATTTGGGCGTGATGCACACCTGCGTTTGCCGCCTGTCGTTTGGCATGTGCTGGCGGGTTACAAAGCCCTTTTCTTCCAGCCTGTCCAGCATACCGGTAAGCGAGGCATTTGCAAGCGAGGTTTTTTGCCCTATTTCTCCAATGGTAAGCGGGTTTTCTTTCCACAGCACAAACAATATGCGCCCCTGCCCACTGTTAATATCCAATTGCTGCTCTTTTAAAAGTTTAAAAAACACACGGTCTTGCAGTTGCTTAATCTGCGATATATAAAAGCCGCCCTGCGTATCCAATACACCCCTCCATTTTGTTACTATAACTTATATTATTATATAGTAATAATTGCAACTGTCAAACCTTTGCCTTTGCCTTTGCCTTTGCCTTTGCCTTTGCCTTTGCCTTTGCCTTTGCCTTTGCCTTTGCCTTTGCCTTTGCCTTTGCCTTTGCCTTTGCCTTTGCCTTTGCCTTTGCCTT